>NZ_LOQF01000005.1 GCF_001517935.1 Sneathia sanguinegens | reverse complement strand
AAAAAAATAAAAAAAAATAAAAAAAAAATAAAAAAATAAAAAAAAATAAGAAACTTGATTTTTAATTAAATTTTTAAGTTTCTTTTTTTAATTCATGTAGAATATTTCCTATTTTATTATTTTTTCTCTTTTGAATATGCATTCTGAAATTGTAACCTAATAAAAGAAACCCTATTTCTCTTTCCACATTTTCTTTTCCCCTAATTTTTAATTTACGGAATTTTAAAGTTTCTTTTATTAATCCAAATGAACCTTCTACTTGAATTGATCTATTAATTCTTAATCGTTTGCCTAATTCACTACAAATATTTTTTTCAGATTGTTTTGAATACTCTCTAAATTTGTAATTATACCAAACATTTTTAGAAATTTTAGAATTGTAATATATCTTGTATTCAATACCTTTTCTTAAAGAATTTCCTATATATTGCAATTCAAATCCATCTTTTCTGCTAAGAGTATTATTATCTAGATTATATATTAAATTTTCTAATCTGTTTAAATCTTTTTGGAAATTTCTAGTTTTACTTTTTTCATATTGTTGTGGCTTTATATATGTTATCAAATTATTTTTATCTATATATTCATAATTTTCATAACTTTCATATCCTGCATCAGCAATTATATTTTTTAAATAGAAATCTTTTTCTTTCAAATCAATTAAAAATGGTAAAAAAAAATGAGCATTTGCTCATTTTTTATTCCTTACCTAAATTCAAATATACTATTGATCCTATTAATACTATAGCAGCTAAAATTTGTAAATGAGTTAAATAATGCTTATAAACCACTGCTTCAACTATTACTGAAGTCAAAGGATAGGCTAATTCACAAATTGTTGCATATGAGGCTTTGGTTGTTATCATTCCCTTATAATATATCATAATACCTATCAAGCTATATATTGCAATAATTATAGTTAATAAATAAATATTAGGACTTGATATATATTGAGAAAAAGATGCAACAGTGTTACTTGGGAATATTATTAAAATTACAACCATGATTAGTGTTGTGAATAAAAATCTATAAAAAGTTGTAGTTAAAAATGAATGATTATTTACTACAGCTTTTCCAAAAACTGTTGAACCTCCAAATGACATTGCGGCTATAAATGAATATATTGCAGCTTGTAAATTTTGCTTAGGTAATAAACCAGGATTTTTTAATCCAAATATCAATAAGTATAAGGCAACTAATGTTATTACCAATATGATATAGAATCTTTTTTTTGGTCTTTCACCTAAAATAATATAGGCTAATATTACTGCAAATATTGGCTGTGCTTTTTGAATAAGTGTAACCATACTCAAACTATAATTACTTAACTGTAAAGCCTTAACTATTGATAAAGTCCCTATACACCCTCCAAATAATGATATTAAACCATAAAAAATAAAATCATGTTTTTTAAACTTTTTCAATAGCTTATATTTATTGAAAAATAATATTGATAATATGATTGTAGGAAATAAATGAGATACAAATACAATGAATTTCACATCATAAAAACCATATTGAAAGTATCTAGGTGTTAGTAACACTCCATCTATACCCCACATTGCTGCTCCTAATGTTATTAAAAACCAGCCGTAGTTCATTTTATTCACCTCTTTTGTATTTTTGGTAATTACATGATATAATAAATACAAAATATTTACAATAGGAGGATTAAATGTCAAATTTGTTTTACAGTGTTTTGAATAGTATATTTATCGCTTTTTTTATTCTTTTAATCTTGTTCATTCTTTGTCTTTTTGTATTTAAACAATTTTTTTTAAACAAAAATTTAAAAACTATTAAGCAAAAAAAAGCTAACACGCTTTTAATAAATAAAAATTTCTGCTACGATAAAGAAAATAATCCATTTGACGAAAAAATGAACTTTTTAGAACTTAAACAAAAATTAGATTTTGTTTTATATGATGAAAAAATAAAGAAAATAATTATAGATGTAGACAAAACTTCTTTAACTTCTGTACAAATCGAAGAATTACAACCTATATTTAAAAAATTAAATAAAGAAAAGGAAGTTATAGCCATAGCTACACTTCTTACAAATGAAACATATTATTTAGCTCTTTTAGCCGATAAAATTTATTTGGAAAATACCATAAATTCATCATTAATTTTAAGAGGATATTCAAGAAAAATAACATATTTCAAAGATTTTTTCAAAAAAATAGGTGTTAGAATGAATATTTTACACATAGGTTCATACAAGGCTGCTGGAGAAAATTATTCAAGATCAAAAATGAGTGAGCCTTTCAAAGAAAATTTAAAAACTTTATTTGATATTAGATTTAAAAACTTTATTGATACAATAAAGGAAAGAAGAAATTATGATCCAACAGAAGATATTTTATCAGGAAATTTATTTTTTAATTCTAATAAAAATTTAATTGATAAGCGTATTAATAAATGGGAATTACTTGATAAAGAAAAAATAGTAACTATCACTTCATATAAGTTCAAAAAAAAGAAACAACAAAAGAATGTAATAGCCATTGTTAGTTTAGATGGTACAATAAGTGAAAAAGAACTTAGTTTTGAAGAAGTAAAGAAAAAAGTTGAAAAAGTCAATGATATAGGCACTAGCCTTGCTGGTGTTATATTACAAATAAATTCACCTGGAGGATCTGCATATGAATCTAGCTTAATTTATTCATATTTAAAAGAAAAAATCACAGTACCTCTTTTTGTTTCAATGAAAGATGTTTGTGCTTCTGGTGGTTACTATATTTCTTGTGCTGCTGACAAAATGTTTGCAAACAAAAATACTCTTACAGGTTCAATAGGAGTTGTTAGTATGTATCCTACTTTTACTAAGTTAACTAAAAATTTAGGTTTGAATTTTGATGGTTTATCAATAGGTAAAACAACAGAATATGGAAATTTATATGAAAATCTAACAAGAGAAACTACTGAAATTATTATAGATCATATGAATGCTGTTTATAAAGAATTCAAAACTGTTGTTATTAAAGCAAGACATATGTCTGACAATAGATTAGAACGAATAGCACAAGGTCGTGTTTGGACAGGAGAACAAGCTTATTTAAATGGTTTAGTTGATGGTATAAAAAATATTGATGAAGTTATTGAAGAAATGAAAAAATATTTAGAAATTGATAAATGCAGTATTTATTCTATTGACAAAGATTTTAATCTAAATAAATATGTTAAATCAAAATTACCTTTAGTAACTTATGCAAGCTTACTTAGAACACCTATATTACTTATGATTGATTAAAAAAAGGGTGCATTACAAACGTATTGCACCTTTTTAAATACTAATTAAATCATCATATTCAAATAGCTTTTTTAAGATTAGACTTACAGAAGAAATATCTTCTATTTTATCTTTCAATTCTGTATAATATACATTAATTTTTTCATCTTGTATTTCTTTTATTAAATTTTTATCTATACCTTTTTGAAAAGAATCAATAAATATATTTTTTGTATAAATTATATCACCTGCAATTATTACATTATCTATATCTATAACTTGTAATAAATTTCCTATATATTCTCCCATTCTCATTGCTAATCTTTCAATTATTTTTTTTAAAAGAGGATATTTTTTTGTTACAGCATATATTTGCTTCATTTCGTATTTATCTATATTATATTTATTCATAAATTTCTTTTCTATCTCATTTGCAATTAATAATTTTATATTTTCTGCTGAAAACTCAAATTGTAAGCAACCCACTTTACCACAATTACATACACAATTTGAATTTTTATCTATAATATAATGCCCTATTTCTCCGGCTTGCAGTCTTGATCCTCTATATATACTGTTATTAATTTTTAATGCTCCACCTACACCATTGTTCATATAAATATATAAACAATTTTCCATATTTTTAGAACGACCAAATAAATTTTCAGCATTTAACATTGCATTCACATTATTTTCTAAAATCACAGGAATATCAAATTTTTCTTCTAATAAATCCCCTAATTTTAAATTTTTCCATTTAAAAAAAGGTGACAGAATTATTTCTTTTTTAAAAGGATCAACAATCCCATGTATAGCTACACCTATACCAATAATTTCATTTTTAGAATATTTTGATATTATTTTAGACATTTCTTCTAATAATAAATCAATTAAACTTTTATTTTTCTTTATGAAAAATTTTTTTCTTTTATTTTCAAGGATTTTTCCTTCCAAATTAGCTACCGATATACTCAAAAAACCTAAACCTAGTGTTACACCTATAACTTTCTTAAAATCTTCATTTATTTTAACTATTTTTCTAGGTCTTCCTTTCTTATTAAAATTTTTTTCATGAACCTGTTTGATATATCCTACTTCTTCTAATTTTTTAAGTGTTCTAGATATAGCAGCACCAGTAATTTTTAATTTTTTTTGTAATTCGCAAGAACTAATCCTTTTTTCTTTAAATATTATATTAAGTAATCTAAACTCACTTTTTCTTAACTTTCTCATAATAAAGTATATAATGAAAACTTATAAAACACAAACTTTTTTCATTATTATTGCACTAAAATCTCCATAATATTTTTTTCTTTCATATATTTGCAAAAAGCCTTGTCTTTTATATAAGGCTAAGGCTTTTGTATTTTTTTCATTAACTTCTAATAAAATATCTTTATCTTTTGGAAGTAAGGACATTAATCTACTTCCTATGCCCTTACTTTGTTCTTTTATGCTAACCGCTATTTCAAATATTTCATATACATCTACACTATCCAATAAGATTAAATAGCCCTTATTTTCTATTGTATAAATATTATAAATATTCGTTAAACTTTCAAAATATGATGAATCAACCTTTTTTTCAAAATTTTCATTATGTATTTCAACTATAGTTTTAATTTCCATTTGACATAAATCCTATTCTATTAAAAGGCATCCATCTAAAGAATAACTTACCTCTTATTCTACTCTTTTTAACATAACCAAAATATCTTGAATCTTCACTATTATCAGTATTGTCACCCATAGCCATATAATAATCATCAGTTAGTTTTTCATATTGACCACTTAAAAGTTTTTCAAATCTTCTTTTATTATATTTAAAATCTAATATAGGTAACATTAATTCATTATGATTCTTTTCTTGCATTATAAATGTATATCTCTTTGTTATACTTCTATCTGTTATATTATTATACAATCCCACAAGTTTTGTATAGTCTTGACCCCTATATTTATTTAAAAATTCTTGAGGAGTCAAAATATTTATTTTACCTGCTTCACTATCAAATTCCAATACTTTAATAATTCTAACTTCATCACCTTTTTTAGGTATATATATTTCATTTTGCCCCAAAATTTCGTATAAAGAATCTTTACCATTATTATAATATCTATCGCTTATTTTCAAGCTATTACTATATATCTTATTATCTTGTATTTTAAATATTGTACCAGCTACACCTGTTATTCTTTTTGTATACATAACTTGGTTATTAAGTGGTTCTTCAAAAGAAATAATATCATTTAATTTAGGATTTTCAAATTTATATATAATATTATTTGAAAAAATTCTATCTTTCGTTAAAATAGTAGGTTCCATTGATTGAGTAGGTATTACATAATTTCCCAAATAATGACTTTGTAATATAGTTATTAAAATAAGTAAAAATATCGCATTAATCAAAAATCTACATCTTTTTCTAAAATCTTCCTTCTCCAAATAAATTGATATAAGAAGTAAGGGTACAGATAAGGCCATACTCAAGTTAAAACTCTTATCATAAATTCCAAATATATTAACACCTATAAATAACATTATAATATTTAAAACAAATAAATATTCTTTCTTTTTATTTAAAAGTAATAAAACTATATTAGCTATTACTACTACATATAGGGCTACTTGCTTTAAGGGTAAAATATCACTTGCTGTCTTATCTACAAAAAATATAAAAATTCCACCTACAACAAAACAGTTAAATATATTTAAACCAATAATAACATTTTTATTAATTTCCTTTTTTATTTCAATTCTACTTGAAAAAGCATCTGATATATTTTCTAAAATCTCAGTAACTTTCTTTTCTTTGAATAAGAAGAATAAAATTATAACTGCAGTTATAATATAGAATATCCCCCATAATATCTTATCCAGCATTTTTCCTCCTTTTTTTCCTTTATTATATCATTTATATATTTTTTTTACAAAATTTATTTGATTTTTTTTTTAAATAATGTTACTATTTATAATGGTCATACAAGCTGGGGAGCTAGCGGTGCCCTATATCCACAATCCGCTTTAGTGGAAGCCATATTATTTTTAAGGTACACTTTGGTATTACGCCATATGAGGAAGTGTTGAGAGTGTAGTTCTATTTGGTAGAAATTAGGCGAACTATGTCAGATCGGGAACGAAGCAGCATTAAGACTAGATTTCTAGGTTTATAGAGTAGCTACACTTGAGTGAAATCATATGAAACGGATGGTAATTGTGTTTCGAGAATTTAATGTATGACCTTTTTATATGGAGGTTTTATGAAAATAAATATAATTGAAAATAATGAACAAATTTGTTATGCAATTTTAGAAGAAAATATAGTAAAAGAATTTTATGTAATCCCTAATAAAAGATATATTAGTTATGGAAAAACTCTTCTTACAAAATGCTTACAATATGCTAAAAAAAATAATTTTGATAGTCTTATTGTTCCTAATTTTGATAATGCCCTATATAATCTTCTAAAAAAAGAAGGTTTTAACATTGAAAATAACAGACTTGTTTATTCAGGTTTATTAGATGAAAAACAACAAGAAAGTACTATTTTTTATACAAGTATTTTTTCCTTTATACTAAATTTAGTACTCGCCTTATTAAAAATAGTCATTGGATTTTTCTTTGGTTTTTTTAGTATTATAGCTGACGGTATTAATTCGTCTTCAGATTGTATAACAAATTTGTTAGTTGTTATAGGTTTTAAAATTTCTACTTCTCCCGAAGATAAAAAAAGACCCTTTGGTTATGGTAAAATTGAATCTATTTTCAGCTTATTGATTGCAACAATAATGCTTTTATCTTCTCTAAGTGCTATACTTGAAAGTATAAAGGTATATATATCAAATAAAACCGATAGTCTAATAACTAATAATTATTTACTTTTTTTCTTTACTTTTCTTTTTATACTTTTAAAAATATTTCAATATATTTTTGTTAGACAGGTTGCTTACAAATTCAATAATGCACTTTTAAAAACTTTAATTAAAGACTATTTATCAGATATTTTAGTTTCTACTTCAGTATTTTTCACAACACTTTTAGCTATATATATATCAAAAAAAATAGACCTAGTTGTTTCTACATTAATCAATATATATATTATCTATCAAGCAATTAATTTACTTTACGAACACAGTTTAATCCTTATAGATACGCAAAATAAAAATATACTTAATGAAGTAAAAACTACACTTTTAGAAAATGAAAAAATAAAATATGTACACGATCTTTATATGATACAATCTGGAAAGCACATATATATTTATGCTGATGTCAGAGTTGATAAAAATTTAACAGTTGAAATTTCACATGAATTAGCTGAAAAAGTTAGCTTAGATGTAAGAAAAAGAAATAATGATATAAAGCGTGTTACTTTACATATAGAACCCATATATTAGGAGGTGAAATAATTGAATATTATAGGTCCAGCTGGAAATTATGAAAAATTAGAAGCAGCTATAAAGGCTGGGGCAACTGAAGTATACTTTGGCTTAAGAGGCTTCGGTGCAAGAAGAAACAATGATAATTTAGGTTTTAAAGAACTATTAGATGCTATAGATTATGCCCACCTTCGTGGTGTAAAATGTCTTCTAACCCTAAATACTATTATGAAAGATATAGAATTAAAAAATGTAATAAAAAATTTTTTACCCATATATGAACATGGTATTGATGCTGTCATAGTACAAGATTTAGGTTTAATTTCTATTCTTAAAGAAAATTTTAAAGATTTGACCCTTCATGGAAGTACACAAATGACAGTTTCTAATCATATAGAAGCTAATTTTCTTAAATCTATAGGTTTATCACGTATTGTTTTAGCAAGGGAACTTTCTTTTGAAGAAATAAAAAAAATTAGAGAAAACACAGATATTGAACTAGAAGTATTTGTTTCTGGGGCTATGTGTATTTCATATTCTGGTAATTGCTATATAAGTAGTTTTATAGGTGGTCGTAGTGGAAATCGTGGTATGTGTGCATATACTTGTAGAAAACAATTCAAACAAGATGATAATAAACTAAGATACACCTTATCACCAAATGATCAATTATTAACTTTTAATGAAATAAAAAAATTAGAAGAAATTGGTATTAATGCCATAAAAATAGAAGGTCGTAAAAAAAATGAAAATTATGTATTTGAAACAGTTAGCTATTATCGTGATGTATTAAATAATATTAATAGACCTTCACTTAGTTATAAGCTCTTCAATAGAGGCTATTCAAAAGGGTATTTTTACCTTGATGATAAACTTATGAATTTAAATTATTCATCTAATTTTGGTTATCTTTTAGCAAGTGTTAAAAATAATAAGATACATCTATATGACGAACTTGAAACTGGTGATGGTATTCAATTTGTAAATAGTAACTTTCAAACCATATCTGGTGAATTTGTTAATAAAATAATACAAAATGGTAAAAAAGTTACTAAGGCAACAAAGGATTCATATGTTAACTTAGATATTCCTAAAAATACAGCTTTCATTTATAAAAATTATAGTAAAAAACTTAATGATGAAATAAAACAAAAAATACAAAATACGAAAAGAACTATTGATATACAAGCAAAATTAAAAGCTATTTTAGGTCAACCCCTTTCTCTAACTTTTAGTTATAAAAATTTTTGTGTAGAGGTTCAAACCATAACTCTTAACGAATTATGTAAAAAAAATATTTCTGAAAATGATATATATAATAAAATATCAGAATTAGGTGATACTACTTTCAAGCTTACAAATTTAGAATTAAATTATGACAAAGTTAGCTTTATTCCCTTTAGTGAATTAAAGGAAATAAAAAGACAGGCTAGTGAAAAATTAAAAAATTTAATTTTAAATTCTTATCATAAAGCTAAAGTTGAAGTTAAATATGAAACTTTTCCTAAAACTAATGAAAAAAAAGACTTTATTATTTCTGCCTTAGTTGAAAATAAAGAACAAGAACGGGCTTGTAAAGACTTTGGAATAAAAAAAATATACCATTCAGGTTATGACATATCTAAAGAAAAAAATTTAAATACACCTGAAATTAAAAATGTAGGTACCTTAGCATATAATTTTGAACAATTACTTCGTGGAAAAAAACAAAATATTATACAATCTACTAATTGGAATATGAACATATTTAATAATTACAGTCTTAATTTTATGGCAAAATTTTCAAATATTGATACTGTGTTTCTTTCACCTGAATTAAGTTATAAGCAATTAAAACATCTTACATCCAATAGCATAAAAAAAGGACTTGTAATTTATGGTTATTTAAAGGGTATGTACATAGAACATGATCTATTAAAAAAATCATATATGCAAATACAAGGTGAATTTTATGATAGATATATCTTAAGAAAAAATAAACTTAATAATGTTGAACTTTATTTATACAAACCAATGAATTTAATACCTAAATTAGATTTAATTGAAAACTTAGGAATAGATGAATTGCGTCTAGATTTTACTTTTGAAAATTATGAACAAGTTCTTAAAATTTTAAATAGCTTAAAAAAACGAAGTGGAACATACAATCCCTATGCTTTTGAAATGGGTGTATCATAAAAGCTGTACTGGTTTAACCAATACAGCTTTTTATCTTATTTTTTCAATTCTAACAAGGCTTTTTCTAATCTTTCAAGTCTTTCCTTATATTCTTTTATTTGTCTTTCACTTTGTTCTTTATATTCTTTAAATTCTCTCTCAACTTTACTTAAATTTTCTGTAGACTTATCATATTTTTTTATTGCTACACCTACACCTAAACCAACTGCAACATGTCCAAAACTATTAATAGACCCACTTAACTTATATACTACATTTCTTCTATTATTAGTTCCACTAAAGCCAACGGCTACTGAATGAGAACTTCCATAATAACCATATGCTGCTGATAAATTATATTTACTTTCTTCATTTACTTGTGGAAGATTTGACATTGCTACTGCATTTGATATTCCACTTACAGCCAAATTTGATTTTTCAGAAACATTATTAAATTTATCTTTCAAATCTTTAAGTTCTTTTATATCCTTTTTTATATTATCTAAATCTTCAACTACAAGAACATCATTTTTATCAGAACTATTTTCGCTAGGAGTAGTTTCACTAGTATTTTTATCATTTAATGAGCTTTTTATATTAGATAATTTAAATAATTCTTTTGCCTTTATTTTAACTTCACCAGTATACTCTTTATTATCTTTTGTATAATATTTATTTTTAAATTTATATAAACTTTTTCCTTCTGTTGTTGCATATTCAAATGGTGTAGAATTATCAACATAAGTCTTCAATTCTTTTAATTGTGCTACATTGACTGCATCTGTGTCATAATAACCTGCAGCAACATTGGCTATTTGTCTTGTTCCATATCTAGGATCACCTATTGACACTACACCTAAATTTGCTTTCCATACTCTATCATTTTTCATTGCTTCCATTGCTTCTGGTAATTTTTTTCTATCCTTTTGTGCTATTTCTCTTAATTTTTCTCTTGTAATTCCCTTATATTTTCCATCTATAGCACTATATGGTCTATATCCATCTTTATCGCTAGCTTTATCTGCTCTTGAACTAGAACCAAGTGCAACACTACCTTCTCCAAAAACCTCAGCACTATATCCTAATGCTGTTCCTTGTTCACCAATTACTTTAGAATTAGTTCCTAATGCAAGCCCATAAGTTCCATATGCTGTTGCATTACTACCAACTGTTGTAGAACCTTTTCCTAAACTCATAGTACCATAACCTAATGCAGTTGTTGTATCATTTAAAGCACTTGAACGAGGTCCAACAGCTGTTGCTGCTTGTCCTTTTGCTTTTGCAGAATTACCAATTGCAACATTTCCATCACTATTAGAATTTTCTACTTCTGCACCGTCTCCTATTACAACACTTCTCATAGAATTTTTTGCTTTATTTGAATAACCCAATAAAGTATTATTATTTAAGTAATTACCTGATTTTACAAGGTCTTTCTTTATTTCTTTATCATCTTTATCTTTCTTTTCTATTACTTTCTTTATTACATTTTTATTGTAAATATTATATGGATCAAAAGCTTTATATAGTATATCTTCATCTTTTGTAAGTTTTCCTTCTTTTACATTTTTAATAATTCCATTTATTAAACTAAAATTGTATTTTACAATTTCATAACTTTTTACACCCTTACTTTCTTTTATAGCATTTAGTATTTCACCATCAGATTTGGCTTTATTGGCTTTAACAATAGCTAAAACATCTTTATAATCATTAGCTAATTTATCTGAAATTGCTTTTTTAATTTCTTCTTCACTCTTATTTTTATTTGCTATTGCAATATCCAAAAATTCATCATTTACTTCATTGTAATTTCCACCAACAACATTGTCATGACCATTTATCTTATTATTTAAACTTGAATTAAAAATTAAATTGTATGCTCCCTCAGTAGTTGTATTACTATCTGCAACATATGAAACACTAGCTAAAATAGATATAACTAAACAAACTACGGCTGATTTTTGCATAATAACCAACTCCTTTTATATATGTTTATTTTTCAGTTATATTATACCACCAAAAAAAAGAAAAAAAAAGAGTGTCATACACTCAATTTTTTGGTTTATTTTTTTAATTCCAACAAAAGTTTTTCTAATTTTTCTAACTTTGCTTTATACTCATCCATTTGTTTTATATACGTATTTATTCTTCTTTCACTTTGTTCTTTATATTCTTTAAATTCTTTCTCTACTTTACTTAAATTTTCTATTGAATTATCAGATTTTTTTAAGCTTACACCTAAACCTAAACCAACTGCAATATTTCCTGAATTATTAATAGAGCCACTTAATTTATAACTAAACATATTTTTTGTTCCACCAAGACCCAATGCCACTGAATGAGAATTTCCATAGAAACCATAAGCTACCATTAAGTTACATTCAGAATTTTTATTCACTTGCGGAAGATTTGCCATTGCTACTGCATTAGATATTCCATTCATTGCTAAATTTGATTTTTCAGAAACATCATTGAATTTATTTTTAAAATCTTTAAGTTCTTTTATATCCTTTTTTATATTATCTAAATCTTCAACTACAAGAACATCGTTTTTATTAGAACTATTTTCGCTAGGAGTTCTACTAGTATTTTTATCATTCAATGAGCTTTTTATATTTGATAATTTAAATAATTCTTTTGCCTTTATTTTAACTTCACCCTTATACTCTTGATTATCAAGGGTATAATATTTATTTTTAAATTTATATAAACTTTTTCCTTCTGTTGTTGCATATTCAAATGGTGTAGAATTATCAACATAAGTCTTCAATTCTTTCAATTGTGCTACATTGACTGCATCTGTGTCATAATAACCTGCAGCAACATTTGATATTTGTCTTGTGATAAATGCATCAATGCTACTATTCTTATCACTTCCAATTGATAAAACACCTGAATTAGCCTTCCAAATAGTATTTTTTCTCATTGTTTGGAAATAATTACCTTTAAAATTATCAAGATTCATAATATCTACTTTCTGATATTTTTTATCAATTTCATTATATGGACTATAACCTTCTTCTTCACTAGCATCATCTGCAAGTGAATTTATTCCTAAAGCAATACCACCTTTAGTATTAACCACAGTACTAGTTCCTATAGCTATTCCTGCTTCTTTATAAACCTTTGCATTAGTTCCAAATGCTATACTAAATTTACTTAAGGCTAATGATTTATCACCTATTGTTATACTATTTTGCCCTAAACTTTCACAATTATATCCTAATGCAATTGAATACATATTTAAAGTTTTAGAATTATCTCCTATTACTATTGACCCAGAACCTATCGCTTTATTATCATTACCAATAACTACGCTTCCATCCATATTTGAATTTTCAATTTCAATATTATTTCCTAATACAACACTATTTTTTGCAAAGTCTATTTTATTTCTTTTACCCAAGATAAGATTATTATTTAAATAATTTTCCATATTACCTAAATATTCTTTTATTTCTTCTTCACTTTTATTTTTATTTTCATCTGTTATAAGAAAATCTAATATTTTTGAAAATCTTTCTTCCCTAATAATATCTTTTAAGGCTTTAACGCCATATAAGCCTTTTCTTCTTCTACTAATTAAACAATTGATTAGTTCGTAATCATATTTAGTATATTCATAATTTAAATTTAATTTTTCAATAATTTTCTTTTTTATTACATCATCTTTTTTACTCTTATTTTGCTTAATTATTTCACTAATTTTACTATATTTTTGAGCTAAATTTTTAAATATTATATCCAATATTTCTTCTTTACTTTTATTTCTACTTTGTAAAAATATATCAATTAAATATTTATCATTAATTTCATTTGATTTACCACCTATAATATTATCTTTACCAATAATATTATTTCCTTCACTATCTTTTAAAAAAATATTATTCTTCCCATATGCTTTATTATTAGTATTTTCTGAAAATCCCAAAGTTGATATAGCTATTAATAAAAAGTATATTATAGCAGTTTTTTTCATCTTTTGCTCCTATCTATCAATTATCATTTGTAAGTAATCCAAATTAACAAAGCCTAGTTTTTTATATAGTTTTATAGCCCTTTCATTTCCTTTCATTACTTCTAATCTTATTCTTCCAAATTCCTTATACTTATCAAATAAATAATTAAATACTTTAGTCGCTATTCCTAAAGATCTATGTGTATCTACGATATATAGTTCTTCTACTAATAGAACCATAGAAGCAGCTTCTTGTGAAAATGTTTTTGATATCATACAATAACCTACTGGTTTTTCATCTGCTTCTATAAAAAATAGTTCTGAATATATGTTATTATTAAGCATAAAATAGAAAGATTTTTCTAAATTTTCTTCTGGAACAGGATGCAAACATGCACTTGAATTATAGAAAGTATTTGCAAATTTTAAATATACTTCTTTATCATTTTCATTTATATGTCTAATATTTATTTTCATAATTTTTCTCCTTACAAAAAAGACACTCCTATGAAGTGCCTAATTTTATTAACTATACAAGCTCTATAATTGCCATTTCAGCTGAGTCGCCTCTTCTTACATCAGTTTTTACTATTCTTGTATAACCACCATTTCTTTGTGCATATTTTGGTGCTATTTCTTTAAATGCCTTTACTACAGCTGCTTCATTTCTAAGAAATGCAAATGCTTGTCTTCTTAAATGAATTTGCTTCGCAACTTCTTCAGTTGAATTATATTTTTTACCTAATGTTATTACTTTTTCTACAAACTTTCTTAATTCTTTCGCTCTTGTAACAGTTGTTTCAATCTTTTCAGATTCTATCAAAGAAATAGTCATATTTTTTAACATAGCTAATCTGTGATCTGTTCTTCTTCCAAGCTTTCTGTATGATTTTCTATGATTCATTTACTGTTCAACCTCCAATCTTTTATTCAATATTAAATCCATATTCTTTAAGTTTTTCTATTATTTCTTTTAATGAAACCTTACCTAAGTTTTTAACTTTTTCAAGCTCTGCTAAAGTTAATTTTGCAAGATCTCCTATAGTATTTATTTTTGCTCTCTTTAATCCGTTAGTTGCTCTAACTGATAATTGTAATTCTTCTATTTTCATATCACCATATGTATTAGGCTCAGCTACTTCAACTTCTTGTTCTTCTTCAACATCTCCTCTATATTTTGACATTGAATTTCCTATATTTGTAAATGGTTTTACATGAGTTAATAATAGTTCTACTGCATATGATAAAGCATCATGAATTTCAACACTTCCATCTGTTTCTATTTCTAATATTAATTTATCATAGTTAGTAACACGCCCAACCATAGTGTCTTTAACTGTATAATTTACTTTCTTTATTGGTGTATAAATTGCATCTACTGCTAAATAATCTATTTCCCAACCTTCTTTTGAAATTTCATCAGATACAACGAAACCTTCACCAGAATCTACTATAAATTCCATATTAAATTCTCTATCAGTTGTTATTGTTGCTATTACTTGATCAGGGTTAATAATATTTATTCCCATTTCTGCTTTTATGTCTGCAGCAGTTACTACCTTAGGTCCTTTAACTGATAAAGACATTCTCTTTTCACCAGGTTCATCAAGTTCTATAACTATTTCCTTAACATTTAATATTATATCAGTAACAGCTTCTTTTACACCATCTAATGTTGTAAATTCATTTAAAACTCCTTCTATCTTTATTCCCTTTATTGCTGAACCAGGAATTGATGATAAAAGTATTCTTCTTAATGCATTACCAATTGTATTTCCATAACCTCTATACAATGGTTCCAAAGTGTAAATTGCTGAGTATTGATTAATCTTTTCTTCAGATAATCTTATATTCTTAGCTATTTTTTCTATATTTAACAAGCTAAATCACTCCTTGCATTGATTTTATTAAACTAACTGCATAAACTATCATCTTGAATAGAATTCTATTATCATTGCTTCGTCAACTTCAAAATCAACTACATCTCTTGTTGGATTTTCTAAAACCTTTCCAATTTTTTTACCTTCATCTAATTCTAACCAACCAGGGATAGATTTTTTACCTATTGAATTTTTAATAACATCTAATTCTTTAGAATGTTCTTTAACTTCAATAACATCCCCTTGTTTTACTCTAAATGATACTATATTTACTTTCTTTCCATTAACTAGAATATGTCCATGATTAACTAATTGTCTTGCTTGTCTTCTAGTTGACCCTAAACCAAGTCTATAAATAACATTATCTAATCTTCTTTCAAGATATTGAAGTAGTAATTCACCTGTAACTCCTTCTTTTCTTGTTGCTTCTTCATATAATTTATAGAATTGTTTTTCCATAACTCCATATACAAATTTTGCTTTTTGTTTTTCTCTTAATTGTGTTCCATATTCTGTTAATTTTTTATTTGCATTTGCTCTTATATTTCTTTTTGATTTTTTATTTACTCCTAATGCTACTGGATCTAATCCAAGTGTTCTACATTTTTTTAGAACTGGTTGCATATTTCTTGCCATTTGTTAATATTCCTCCTTACCCTAAATTATATTCTCTTCTTAGGTGGTCTTGCACCATTATGAGGTACTGGTGTTATATCTACTACTCTTGTAACCTCTAATTCTGTTGCTTGTATTGATCTTATTGAAGCTTCTCTTCCTGATCCTGGACCCTTAATTTTAATTTCTATCTTCTTCATTCCATTTTCAATAGCAACTTGTGCTGCTTGTTCAGCTGCAATTTGTGCTGCAAATGGAGTTCCTTTTTTAGTTCCTTTGAAACCTGAAGTTCCCCCTGATTTCCATGCTATTACTTTTCCTTCTGTGTCAGTAATAGTAACAACTGTATTATTAAAAGTTGAATGTATATATGCAATACCATTAGGTATATTTTTTAATTTCTTTTTCTTTGAAACTGTTGCTTTCTTTGCCACTTAAGCTTTCCTCCTATTCACTATTATTTCTTTTTAGCTACTGCCATTCTTGCTGGACCTTTTCTTGTTCTAGCATTTGTCTTTGTCTTTTGACCTCTTACTGGTAGACCCATCTTATGTCTTAGACCTCTATAACATTTTATATCTGTTAATCTCTTTATATTAAGTCTAATTTCTTTTCTTAATTCTCCTTCGATCTTATAATCATCCATGATTTTTCTGATCTTTCCTAAATCTTCTTCTGTAAGATCTTTAACCTTTATATCCTTGTCTACTCCAGCTTTTTTCAATATTTCATTTGAAGTACTTCTACCTACTCCAAAGATATATGTTAGTGAAATTTCAACTCTTTTGTTTCTTGGTATATCCACTCCTGCTATTCTAGCCAAATTTTTTCCTCCTTTAAATTTGATATTACCTTCATCAATATGCCTTACCACATAATTTTATTGATAAGAACAAGCCCTACAGCTAAACATATCTTTACAATTTTTATATCTAGGTATGTATAAAAATTATTAATAATGTTTAATCTATTTTTCTTATCCTTGTCTTTGATTATGTTTACGGTTTTCGCATATTACTCTAACGACTCCTGATCTTTTAATGATCTTGCATTTGTCGCAAATGCTTTTAACAGATGCTTTAACTTTCATCTGAAAACCTCCTTTATTTTTTTCTGTAGACGATTCTGCCACGTGACAAGTCATATGGAGAAATTTCTACCGTAACCTTGTCACCCGGTAAAATTTTAATGTAATTCATTCGCATTTTACCAGATATATGCCCTAATACTATATGCCCATTTTCAAGTTTTATTTGAAACATTGCATTTGGAAGAGCTTCTAGTATCTCTCCTTCAAGTTCTAGAACATCTTGTTTAGCCATTAAATCACCTCGAATCATATATAAAAATGTTACATAACATGCAACTTATTAAGTATAGCATATTATGTAACAAATTTCTAGTCTTTTTTCAATTTTCTTTTAAAAAGCAGGTATTATTTCTCCCTTATATGTAGTTTCTATATATTTTTTTACTTTTTCAGATCTTAATGCCTTCATTAGTTTCTTTATTTTATCATCATTTTCTCTTCCTTTCAATACTGTAACTATATTTGCATATGGTGATTCCTTGCTTTCAACCAAGATTGCCTTATTTTGTGGTATTTTGCTTGAAATTGCAAAATTTGTATTAATTACAGCTCCATCAACTTCTTTAAGTCTAGGTCCTATTTGTTCAGCATTCAAACTAATTATTGAAATATCTTTCATATTTTTAAGCAATTGTAAGGCTCTTTGTTTGTTAGTTGGATCATTAGGTATCAATATTTTAGCATTTTTAGGCAGTTGATCTATATTAGTATATTTATCTGAATAAAGTTTAATTGGTTCTAAATGTACACTACCTACACTTACTAAATCAATATGATTCTTCTTACCAAATTCATTCATATATGGTATATGTTGAAAGAAATTAGCATCCAAACTTTTATCTCTCAAACCTAAATTAGGTTGAATATAATCTGTAAATTCTACTATTTTTAAATTTATGCCTTCTTTTTTCAAATCTTCTTTTATCAATTCCGATATTTGTTTATGTGGTATAGGCGAAACTCCCAAAACCAATGTATTCTCTTTTTTTTCTGAACAGCTAATTAAAGTTACTATTAAAATTATTCCTATTAATATTTTTTTTATCATTATATTCCTCTTTTCTTTTGTATATTTTTAACTATTTTTGAACCTAAATATTGTAATAATTGAACTAAGATAATTATTATCATTGTTGAAATATACATTATCATATTATTTCCTCTTTGATAACCTTCAATTATCGCCATATTACCTAAGCCTCCACCACCAATAACTCCTGCTATTGCTGTATAAGATACTAAAGTTATAAGTGTTAATGTTAAGCCATTAATTAGTGAAGGTAAAGCTTCAGGTATCAATATTTTAAATATTATTTGTCTTGTATTTGCTCCTAATGATAAGCCCATTTCTATTAAACCTTTATCTACTTCGTTCAAAGAATTTTCAACTATTCTTGCTACAAAAGGCACACTAGCTATAGAAAGTGGTATCAAAAAGGCTGTAGTACCATATGATTTACCTACCAATATTCTTGATAAGGGTATTAGTAAGACAATTAATATAACAAAGGGTATAGATCTTGTTACATTTACTAAAAACATATCTAAAATTTTGTGATAAAGTAAATTTTCATTAAGTCCTTCTTTTTTAGTAATTATCAAAGATATTCCCAAGGGAAGCCCAAATATACAAGCTATACTCATTGATATAAAGAGCATATATAAAGTTTCTAAAGTTGCTTCAATCATTTATTCCTCCTATTAATTTTTTTGTAAATTCGTGTTTTGCATTTTCAAAAATTGCATCCGTTTCACCTTTTTCAACTATTTCACCTTCTTTCAATACAACTAATTTATTGCATATTTTTTTTACAACCTCTAATTGATGGGTTATAACAACTATTGTTATTCCCAAGCTTTCATTTATCTTCTTTAATAAATCTAGAATATTACTTGCTATTAATGGATCAAGAGCAGAAGTTGCCTCATCACATAAAAGTATTTTAGGCTTAGTTATCAATGCTCTAGCTATTGCAACTCTTTGTTTTTGACCCCCTGATAACTTTGAGATATAGCTATCTTTTTTATCTGTTAGTTCAACTAAATCTAATATTTCAAATATTCTTTTTTCGTCAATTTTATGTATTAATTCTAAGGGCAATTTAACATTTTCATAAACTGTTCTTGAACTTAAAAGATTGAAATTTTGAAAAATCATGCCTATTTCCTTTCTAAATTCCATAAGTTCTTTACCACTAAGTTTAGATATTTCTTTATCGTCTATTATAATCTCACCACCATCTATTTTCTCTAATTTATTTATAGTTCTAATTAATGTAGATTTACCAGCTCCTGACAAACCAATGACGCCAAAAATATCTCCTTTTTCTATCTTAAAATTTATATTTTTTAATATTTCAATATCTGCATATTTTTTAAAAACTTTTTTAAATTCTATCATTTTACCTCCTATAACAAAAAAACAGACACACAAGTGTGCCTGTTCAATAAAATATACTACAATCTTTTATTATCGGCACACGCAAATTAGCTTGTACCAATAATATATTAGTTACAAGCTATGTATACATATGCATCATCATAAAAGTTGTTGTATATTTCATTATTAATTCCTCC
The DNA here is from genome assembly GCF_001517935.1 of Sneathia sanguinegens. NCBI lineage: Bacteria > Fusobacteriati > Fusobacteriota > Fusobacteriia > Fusobacteriales > Leptotrichiaceae > Sneathia > Sneathia sanguinegens. Next base: position 68,108 of record NZ_LOQF01000005.1, on the reverse strand, counting down.
GTTAATTTTTATTTCTCTATTCTACACTAAGTTAAAAATAATTTCAAGTCTTTTTTTAAAATTCTACTGTTAAACCTAATGAATTTTTTATCATAACCCCATCAAAATTATTTCTAACGAATTTTAATGGTACTATCAAATTGTATTCTAAATCTACATTTTTAATAGGTCTATATACAATATCCATAGTAGGCATTATAACATTTACTGGTTTTAACCATTTCTTATACTTTGTTACACTTTCTTTTTCAAAGTATTTATCATAACCACCTTTGAATAAATAACTTGAAAATTTGCTAATATCAACTGGATCTCCAGCTTTCAAATTATCAAAATCTTTATTATTTGTTATAGGTGAATCTGCTTTCTTAATTAATTTTCCGTCCATTCTCTTATATACATTTGCTGAAACATTACCATCATTCAATGATATCTTTTCAAAATCACCAACATATCTAAGACCTGGTCTGAATATCCATTTATTATTCTTTGTTTTTAATTTTAATTTTGTAGTTACATCTGTATTTATACTTAATTTATCATAGTCAACATTATATTCCTTTACATCAAAACCTACATTTTTATTCAATAAACTAAATTTTGCATCTAATTCAAAATATTTTGGTTCATAAGAAAAATCTGCTAACATTGAAATTTTATCTAATTTCGCTTCATTATCACGATATACACTACTATCCAAATTTAGATTAGCACAAATATTAGTCTTTAAGTTTTGATAGTTAATATTAAAATTAAATCCATGTGCTAATTTATTAGAATTATGCTCAATATCTTTTAATTTTTCCATACTTTTTTCTGTATATTCTTTTTTATTGTGTTCATATTCTGTTTGTAATACATGTATACCTGCAAACATATCAAAATTTTCTACTGTTTCTGGTTTTAACATTATATCTGTTATTTTATGTATAGATTTAGTTAAAGGCTTAGATAAAATAACATTAGCTTGCTTAAAATAAGTATTTTCTATATCTTTAAAATCTTTAACTGATTGAACTATTGCTTGATATTTTGAAATTCTTTCTTCTATTTCTTTTTGTTTTTGTAATTTTTCATTTTCTATTTTATTTTTTTCTTCTTCTATTTCTTTTAATTTTTTATCTATTTCAGCAATTTTTCTTTTATATTCTTTTTTGGCTTTTTCAGCTTGCTTTGTAAATGCACTGCAAGCCTCACCATTAGGATTTATTTTACATTCTCTTTTACGTTTATTTTCTGCTATACTTAACTGATCTTCTGTACGTAATTTTTCTCTTTCAGCTCTTTTTTCTTGAAGATTATTTTTAAACAATTCAAATTTTTTACCTAATTCTTCAAATTTATTTTTTAAAATTGTCAATCCATCAGTAGCTAATATACCTGGATTATCAACTATATCTAATAATTTTTTTAATGCTTTTTTTCTTTCTTTGAAATAATTAATTGCTTCTTGTACATCTTTTGGATCTTTTTGATCTTCAATATTTTTTTCTTCTTTTGAAATATTTTCTAAAACTTTAATTACTTCATCCAAACTATTATTAATATCATCTTTTTTTGAAAAAACTTGTTTTTTTATTTCCATTGCATTTTTAGCTAAATTTGAAATTTCACCAAAACTGTAAATTATTTTATCTATAGTTTTTTCTTTAGAGTTAATATTATTTCCAAATTCTTTAAAATATTCTATTTGTGGTATAATATTATCTTTAATAGTAACAATATTTTTAACTGAATTTATTAATTTTTTTGAATCAAGTAGCAAATGCACATCTTTTAGATTATCATCTGGAAATGCAAATTCTATATCATCTATTATACTCATAGTTGGTTTTTTTTCTGTTTTTATTTTTGTTTCATCAGGTATAATTACTGGAAGAGGTATATCAAATTGAGGTATTTCAATTTTTGAATTTTTATCTACAACTTCTTGCTTTGTTCCAGTATTAAATTTTATTTTAGTATATTTCAAAAAAGGTCTAAATTCTTCTGGTATCATATTTGTTAAATAATAACTAGAAACTTCTTCATCATCCTTAAGTCCTATTTCTTCAAAACTTTCTTCTATATATGGGCTAAAATGTTCTAATAAGGCATCTATACTATTTAACTTTCCAAATTTTTCTACTAATTTATTGAAATCACTTTGAGATAAATCTTTTATATCATTTATTGTTATACTATCTTTTTCAATTAAATTCTTAATTTTAGGTGATATTTCTTCTCCTAATTCATTTAACATTGCAGAATATCCTTTATCAAAAGCATATTTTAATATAGGTTTACCATATAGAGTTCCTGTTGGTAGCCCTACTGCTCTTATACTTCCCTTTCTACCAGTTAAAGTACCATTTTCTATGCTTCTTTTTTCTGCAAGTTCCCAATTTTTAAAATATTCAACCTTATTTTCTCCTGGTGCTAATTTAGGTATATCTTTTTTCAAATCTTCTATACTAAATTTATCTGCATTATAGTTTGAAAAATGATATACACCACTTACATTTAATCTTTCATTTGCATTTTTTACTATATCAAAAGTTATACCTGGTGCAAATAAGATTTCTTTTTTATCCTTAGCAAAAGTTACATTATATGCTAATTCTGGGCTGATGATATAGTCAAAGGGAACAATTTTACCCTTGCTTTCAAATTGCATATTTGATTTACCTGATCTATTATCCTCAACTCTAAATTTATCAAGCCCAACATTTTCTTTATCATATCCTTTGATATATAGGTCATTTTCTACTTGAACTTTATCTGTATCTGTCTTTGTATAAAGCACTGCCTTATCTACTTTATGTAAATTATTTGTTTCACCTATTCTGGTAGTTGTTCCATATAATTTTGCACCAAAAGTAGTATATATTTTTTTTGCCTTTATTTCACCATCAAATAAGGTAACATCTAAAAGCCCACCTCTTTTAACTGTCTTTTTAGCAAAATCCATAATATTTTGTTTTTTACCTGTCCCAACTTGTATAACTCCAGGTTTTATTGTTATTTGATCATTATCAAATAATGGTTTAAAAGTATTTACAACATCATTTACCTTACTTGCGAATATACTTCCATTTTTAGGAACTTCCTCATTGTATATATTTTTTCTTGGCAATAATGTTTTTATAATATGTCCTTGGTTAATATTAAAATCTAAACCTTCTATACCATATGATGCACTAAATCCAAATTTCACCTTTCCTTCATATTCTTCATTTGCAAAACCAACACTTGTCAATATTATTGCCATTATTGTAATATATTTTTTCATAGTAACTCCTTACTTTTCCTCCAGCATAGCTAAATATGCTGCTCCATATATTCCAGCATCATTACCTAATATTGCTGGTTTTATTTCTAAGCCTTCAAGTATAGGAGGCAATGTATAATTTTTTATTTTTTTCTTTATTTTATCAAATAATATTTCACCTGCTAATGCAACTCCACCACCTATAACAACAATTTGTGGATCTAATATATTTAATACATTAGATATACCTAATGCTAACATATCTGTGATATATTCAACTATATCCATAGAAAACTTATCCCCTTGTTTTGCAGCATCAAATACATCCTTTGCTTCTACACTTCTATCTTTTACTATTTCATATAATAGATTATTTTTATTTACTTTTAATCTTGATTCTGCTTCACGAATTATACCTGTAGCAGAAGCATATGCTTCAAAACAACCTTTTTGTCCACAACCACATAAAAGTCCATTTGGAATAAGTTTAATATGTCCAACTTCTCCACCTGCTCCTACTTTACCTGAAACCAATTTATTATCAACAATAACTCCTGCTCCTATACCTGTACCTATAGCTAAACCTAATATATCAGAATAGCCTTTTGCTGCTCCTACCCATGTTTCACCAAGAGTTATAACATTAACGTCATTACCCACGTATACTGGTTTTCCTATAATTCCTTCAAATTCCTTTGCTAGGTTTAAATTTTTATCCCAGTTAAAATTTGCAAAAAATTTAACTATTTTATTCTTTACAACAGGTCCAGGTATTCCAACACCTATTGCAACGATATCTGAAAGTTCTATATTTGCTACCTCAATTTCATGTAACATTACATCACAAATTCTTTTAATAGTAGTCTTATATCCTTCTTCCGAAGTAGTTTTAATATTTGCTTTAAATATTAGTGTCCCTTTTTCATCTAGTAAACCTATTTTTGTATTAGTTCCTCCTAAATCAATACCACCATAATATTTCATTTTATTATCTCCTACATATCAAATACTATATTTTTCAATCTTGTCATACTTAATATACTATATCTTATACCTTGTACTCCAATTCCACTATCTTTTATTCCTAAAAATGGAAAATTATCAGGTCCTCTTTGTGTTTTATTATTTATATGTACTGTCCCTACTTCTAATTTTTTAGCTATTTCAAAGGCTTTTGTAATATCCTTTGTAAATATTGCACTTTGCAAACCATAATTTGACATATTAGCTATTTCTATTGCTTCATCTACATTAGCTACAGTAATTATTGGCAAAACAGGTCCAAATGGTTCTTCAAATGCAACCTTCATATCTAATGTAACATTATCGAGTATACATGGATATATTAAATTTTGTTTTCTTTTATTTCCTCTTAATACCTTTGCATTTTTATCTATTGCATCATCTATTAAACTTTGCACAAAATCTGCACTCTTACCATCTATCAAAGGTGTAATATCTGCATTATCCATAGGATGCCCAACTTTTAGCTTATCCACTAAATCACATATTTTAGAAACTAACTCTTCTTTAACTTCTTTATCAACTAATACTCTTTTAATTGCAGTGCATCTTTGCCCTGAATAGCTAAAAGCTCCTTTAACTATTTCACTTGCAGCCTTAGAAAGATCTGCATCTTTTAATACTATAGCAGCATCTTTTCCACCTAATTCCATCATCAAACCTTTTAAATCTGCTTGATTTGAAATTCTTTTACCTATCTGTGTACTTCCTGTAAAATTAATAAAGGCTATATCTTTATGAGTGTTAATATAGTCCCCTATTACACTTCCTCTACCTGTAGCTATAGTTAAAACATCTTCTGGTAAAACTTCATTTAAAATTTTTACCATTTCACTACAAACTAAAGACCCTTGTGTAGGTGGTTTAAATAATACAACATTTCCCATTATTAATGCTGGAACTATTTTAGATAATGAAAGATTAATAGGATAATTAAAAGGTGCTATACATAAAATTATACCTAAGGCTTGTCTTAAACTAAGACATACCTTATCCTTACTTCCAAAACTTTCACCACTATAGACTTCATTTTGTATTCTAAGTGCCTCTTCTATAGTATAATCCATCATTTCAACTGATCTTAAGACTTCTGTTAAACTATCTTTATATGGTTTTGATATTTCAACTGTCATTAATTTTGCTAAATCTTCTGCTCGATTTTTTATCAATTCGCTAGCTTTTCTTAAATAGTTAGCTCTTTTTAATATATCTAGCTCAGAAAATGTTTTATATGCTTTTTTCAATTTTTGTATTTTTTCTTCTATTTCTTCTTTTGTCATCGCTTCAACTTCACCTAATAGTTTTCCATCTATAGGTGAATAAATCTGTATCTTATCCATTGACCCTATCCTCATTTTATATTTTTTAGCCAGTTTTCTATCTTATTATATACTTGCTTTTTATTTATTTCTAGCAAATTATTTTTTCTTCCTTTTTCATTCTTTAATATCTTTATATCTCTTAGCTTATTATTAATAGTTGTAAGATATTTTTTTAATTTTTCATTATTAATATCTTCATCGCTACCACCATAAACCATCAATATATTAATATCTTCTCTTATTTTCTTCATATTCTTTTTAATATACTTCAATAATCTAAATATATCTATATAGTACTTTGGGCTAGCAAGTCTATTATATTCTTTATTTTCCTTAAGCTTTTTTATAACAGACGGATCATTAGTTATTTTATTAAAGTTAAGCTTATAATATGAATTTAATTTACTTTCAGCTTTATTAAATTTAGCTTCTATTTTTGCAATAGCTAAATTCATATTCAAAACTATTCTACTTTCCATAAACATTGATGATAATAATATATTTTTAAACTTATTATTTATACTCAAATATGTTACCAACAAAGCTCCTATTCCTTGTCCAATTAATATTATATCTCTATAATTCACATTGGCAAAAATATCATGTATAAAAATATTAAGATCTTCTAAAACTCCGTCAATTCTATCTTCTCCAAAATCTGTATATTCTTTTTCTCTTAATTTCCCATTTCCTCTATATTCTGGAATATATACATCATAACCTGCATAAAAAAAATATTGTGCAAAATCAGTATATAACTCTATGCTCTCAAACATTCCATGTAACAATACTATTTTTTTACAATTATCCCCATTATTATGTTCATATTTTAAATATTCTATATTCTTTCCATCATGGGCTATATATCTTTCAATTTGCATATTTACTCCCATTTTTTTGTTTAAATTATATCACTTCTTTTTAAAAATATCTAGTGTTTTATATTTTAGGATACATTAAGGTACCTTTTAAAAATTTTTAATATTTTTTTCTTTGTTTTTCCTTAGAATTATCTGGCAAGTTATTAATTTCTTTTGATTTTTTTTAATATCTGTTGACTTTTTTTAAAAAACAGTTATAATTGATTATGTAAATTATTGATTGTATAGGAGGTATAAAAATATGACAAAAAGGGAAAGACAAATTTATGAATTAATCAAGTCTAAACCTAGTATTACACAAAATCAAATAGCAAAAGAGCTTAAAATTTCTAGAGCTTCTGTAGCCGTACATATAACACACATAATACAAAAAGGCTTCATTCTTGGAAGACAATATTTAATTAAGAGTGACCCATCTATATTAGTTATAGGTGCTTGTAATTTAGATTTGCAAGGTATTCCTAATGAAAATTTAAAATTTCACGATTCAAATATAGGTAAAATTAATGTTGGACTTGGTGGAGTTGGTAGAAATATAGCTGTTAATTTAAAAAAATTAATGAGCAATGTTAATTTCATTACTGTATTAGGGGAAAATTTTTACAGTAATAAAATATTAGATGATTTAAATATTAAAAGAATAAATACTTCAGATATATTAAGAGTTCCTGATGACTCAATTTCAATGTATCTATCTATTTTAGATGAAAACGGTGAAATGTTAGCTGGCGTTTCAGATATGAATATTTTGCGTTACCTTACACCAGAATTTTTAAAGACAAAAGAAGAACTTATTAAAAATTCTGAAATTATAGTTATTGATACTAATATACCTAGGGAAAGTATAGAATATATCGCTAATTTAAAACATGGTAAGCAAAAATTAATTGTTGATACTGTTTCAATTAAAAAAGCAGCTAAAATATCTAATATATTAGATAAAATTGATGTTTTAAAAACTAACAAATTAGAAATTGAAGCTTTATTTGACAGAACATTTAGAAATAAGAAAGAAATTAGACAAGCTATGAGAGAATTAATTGCAAAAGGAGTTAAGAATATTTACTTAACTTTAGGACACGAAGGTGTGCTTGCAATGAATTCTAAAAAATCACTTAAGTTACCTCTACCATTAATTAAAAATGTCGTAGATGTTACTGGAGCTGGTGATATCTTTACAGCCACATTAGTATTCTGTACTAAAAATGAACTATCTCTTTCTAAAACTGCTAAGGTTTCACAAGCAGCTTCAACTATTAAGATAGCTCAACATGGTACAGTACCTGAAAACTTCTCATTTGATATTTTAAATGAACAAGTTAAAAAATTATACAATGAAACAATTTTCGTAGGAGATGAACAAGATGAATTTTAAAAACTTTTTAGAAATTAACCCAATAGTAAAGGAAGCACTAGACTCAAACAAACCAGTCGTAGCATTAGAATCAACAATAATTTCACATGGTATGCCTTATCCAAAAAATATGGAAACTGCACTTCATGTAGAAGAAATAATAAAGAATGCTGGTTGTGTACCAGCTACAATTGGAATTATAAATGGAAAATTAAAGATTGGTTTAACTAAAGATGAAATACAAATATTAGCTAAGGAAGGTTTAAAAGTTACAAAAGTAAGTAGAAGAGATATTCCTTATGTTGTATCAAACAAATTAAATGGTGCTACTACTGTTGCTGGTACTATGATAGCAGCAAGCCTTGCAGGTATTAAAATCTTTGCAACAGGTGGTATAGGTGGTGTTCATAGAGGTGCTGAAACAACAATGGATATATCTGCTGACTTAGAAGAATTATCAAGAACTAATGTTGCTGTTATCTGTGCTGGTGCAAAATCAATACTAGATTTAAGATTAACTTTAGAATATCTTGAAACTAAAGGTGTTCCTGTATTAGGATATAAGACAAAAGAATTACCTGCATTCTTCACAAGTAAATCTGGACTTAACTTAGATTATAAGATGGAAAGTGCAAAACAAATCGCTGATTTATTAAATACAAAATGGAGCTTAGGAATTAACGGTGGGGTTGTTATAGCAAATCCAATTCCTCACGAATTTGAAATGGATCCTAAGTTAATTGAAGATGTAATAGAAAAAGCAATTGAAAAAGCTAATAGCTTAGGTATAAAAGGTAAAGACACTACACCATTCTTACTAGATGAAATCCAAAAAGTTACTTCTGGTAATTCATTAGAAGCTAATATACATCTTGTATATAACAATGTTAAATTAGCTTGTGAAATAGCAAAGAATATGTAATGAAAAAACTATATATTGCTCCAATGGCAGGAGTTACAGATTATGCCTTTAGACAAATATTAAAACAATATAAGCCTGATTTAATGTATGCTGAAATGGTAAACTCAAATTTATTTATTAAAGAACATAAAAAAACTTTGAATACTATTATGAAAATGTCTACGGACGAAAAAACTGGAATTCAATTATTTGGTTCCGATATGGATGAACTTATACAAAATTTTTCAAAATTACACGAATTAGGATATACAAATCTATTATTAAATATGGGTTGCCCCCAACATAAAATAACTAAAAGAGGTTGTGGGGCAACTCTTTTAGATAAAATTGATGAAATTGAATATTTACTAGCTTCATTAAATAAAAAGGATATAAGAATTTCTCTCAAATTAAGAAATTGTAAAAATATTATAAACTTTTTTGAACTTGCTAATAAATATGAAATACCTTATCTTTGTTTACATTCTAGAACAAAGGAAGAAAAGTTTGAAAATGAAGCTGATTTCACATTAATACACAAACTTGCAAAAGTAGATAGAAATTTTGACTTTATTGCTAATGGAGGTATTTATTCCTTAGAAGATTATAAAAAATTGCAAAATGAAAATATTGATGGAATAATGCTTGCAAGAGGTGTTATAGGTAGACCTTGGCTTATTAAAGAAATAAAGGAAGGGAAAAAATATAGCCCATCTTTACAAGAAGTCAAAGAAATTGTTATTAGTCATATGAACTATATTTTAGAAGATAAAGGAATAAAAAAGGCTAGTATAGAAATTAATAAATTTTTAGAAGCTTATTTCAAAGATTTTAATGTAGATGTTAATAAGATTATTCTTGAACAAGACTTTGAGAAAAAAATTGAGTTAGTACAAAGTGCATAACTATAGTGCACTTATACATAACTCAATATTTTTTTTAATCTTTTTTTATTTGGGAACATTTCAAATAACTCTTTTTCAAATTTTGCTCTTCTTTCATTCCCATCTTTAAATTTATTTATATAATCCACAACATTTGCTATATTTTCATAATCACTAATTGAACTTGAATTTTTTACTAATTGTATAATTTCATTACATATTTTTGAATATATTATATCTCCATAATTTTCTATCATATATTTTGCTATATAATCAAAGGCGAATATATTATTTAACACTTGTTTTAAAATTTTTTCATACATTTTTTCATGAAATAATATTCTTATATATTCTCCCATTTTTAGATGATTATCTAGTATATTTTTTTTAAAATTTTCCAATTTATCCTTAGATAATTTTTCACAAATTATTGAATAATCTTCGTATAATATTTCACGATTATTTTCAAATTTTAACAATACATATTTATAAAATTTATCAAAATATTTATCAACATTTCTTGTTATCTTTAATATATATTCTATAAAATACGAACTATCTTCGCATATTTTTAAAGCCTTCTCACAATATTCTATAACTTTAGAATAATTTTCTTTTCTTTCTTCCATTTCTATTAGATACTTATAACTTATTTCTTTATCACTGAATTTTTCAGCTAATTTCAATAAATCATCATCGTAGTGGAATTTACTATATAGATCAAAAAGTAATTCAAGAAACATATCTTCATTTTTATTAACATTTTCTAACAATATCACCTTAATTTCTTCTCTACAATTAATAAAGGTTTTTTCTAAATGTAGATAAAATAAAAGAACCATTGGATTTTTAATGTATATTTTTTTTATTTTATTATATAGCTTATATAATATCTTTACTTGTAAATTATATTTTCTATCTTCTAAACTTAATCTAAGTAATTTCATTATATTACTTGTTACCATAATCAAATCGTTTATTTTATATTTATCTACATGAAATGCGAATTCTACAAATGAAAATATTAAAATATTTTCTGCTAAGCTATTAAAATCATTATAAATATTTTCTTTAACATCATCTAAAAATTCCATAAACTTAGCTATGGATTCTTCAACATTCCATATTTTCAATATGTTTTCTATTATCCATTTGCTTTCTTCAAGATCATATTTACTTATCTTTTTATCACCACTTGTATTATATTCATATATACTTGCAACCATATGTTTGCAATTTTTACCACCAAGTGCATAAGGACAATTACAGCTACTTTTTCTATTATATTTGTCTATTATAACAGTATATTCTTTTGTACCTCTAACTTTAAATTCTATTATTTCATCTTTTTCTTTAAGTAATTCAACCTTTTTCAAAAAATAGTATCTATAACCTCTATCCAAAATCTTTTTTTCAAATCTATCTTTCCACATTTTTTTACCTTTTCTACATTAATTTTACAGTTGTTTTGTAACCAGCATCTGCGAAAATATGTCCTCTTCTAGCATAATATATATTTCTTAATAGATAATCCTCAATTGAAGTCCCTAAAAATATTTTTATTATAATCACCATTCCATACATTAAATAATTATTTTGAATAAAAGAATACATATTTCTATACCAAGTCTAATTAATGGAATAATTAACCCCCAATATGCTGTTGTATAACTGAATCCTACAGCAGAATTTTTTAAGCCCATTTGTATTCATTATATACCTTTTTTTTTACAATTAAAAGTAAAAGGCTATAAGCTCTATAAAATAGAGTCTTGTAGCCTTAATTATTAAAAATACTATTTTTTATTAGTATAAGTCATTATTTTTCAAATTTGGTTTCGCATTCCTTTAAAAATCTTTTTAATTTTTTTATTTTTTTAAATTTGATTTTTTCAAAACATAAACTTGTTTTTCACCAAGATTTGTCCAAATATAAATCAATTTTTTATTGCTAAAATAAAACGCTTATCCAAAATTACTATATAACTTACAATTATTTTTTTTCAATTTTTGCAAATATATAGTATTATCCTTAGCAAAAATACTTTCACCTATTTTCCCATAATCAAGTAACTAATAATTTCCTTTTTTATCTTTTCTTATTTCCAAATTTGGATATGGTAAATCAGAATACACATCATAATATCCTACAAATTTATTATAATTAAAATTAACACTATTTTTTTTATCCATTTTAATTCTAACTATCATAGCTTTAGATTTTTTATAATCTGAAATTTTTTTAAAATTATACAATGCTTCATCTAAAAATTTTTCCTGACAATCTTCATAATTATCATAATACTTTTGTTTAATACTAAAATATTCATCATATTTCTTATATAATTCATAATAAATAATAGCTGTTTTATAAATATATTTAGCATACATTATTTGGGAATAGCATTCACATGCTTTCAACAACAAATTTCTTTCATATTTCTATTTTATAGCCTAATTTTTTTGCATCTTCCAAAAACATTTGAACTGTTTCTAATGAAATCTTATCTAAATCTTTTCCAAATTTTACATATTTTTCAATCAAAGGTTTAGTTACTGTTATTATATCGACTCCTATTTCATCAGCTTGCACTATATTATATGCTTCCCTAGGACTAGCCCATAAAAGTTTTACATTTTCCTTAGAATGGCATAATTCAACTGCTTTTTTCATATATACTGTTGCATCTCTACCAGAATCAGATATTCTTCCTGCAAATACTGATATTATATTAGAACTTCCTTTTTTTAACCATGAAAGAGCATCTTCAACTTGTTTTACGGTTAATATAGCTGTAATATTCAATTTTATATCTTTATTACTCAAATATCTCACTACTTCTTCTGTATATACACCTTTAGAATTAGTAATAGGTATTTTTACATAAACATTTTCGCCCCAAGAAGATATAATTTCTGCTTCTTTTTTCATTTCTTCAAAATCATCAGAAAATACTTCAAATGATATTGGTAAATCTTTAATAGTTCCCAATACCTTTTTTGCAAATTCATTATAATTAGTAATCCCTGCTTTTTTCATCAAACTAGGATTAGTCGTAAAACCTTTAATAAAGGGAAAGTTTTTATATAATTCTAGCATATCTTCTAAAACTGCTCCATCAGCATAAATATTAATACTCATTCTACTTACCTTCTTCTTCGTTATTAATTACATTTGTTTTTGTTTGTATAAAATTAGGAATAATTAATACTAATAACACTATCAAACAAATTATATATATACCTATTTCTCCATATGTTCCTATTTTACCAAGTATAATACCTAAAATACCAAAATCTGCATCACCAAAAGTAGTATTTGCAAATCCTAATTTCCCTAATACAGGTAGTAATAAGGCTGGTAAAAAAGTAATTAATAAACCATTAAAGAATGAACCTATAATAGCTCCCTTTTTACCACCTGTTGCATTCCCATATATTCCTGCAGTTGCACCACAGAAGAAATGAGGAACTAAACCTGGTATTATTAATATTGCACCTGAAAATCCTAATATTAGCATACCTACTATTCCACCAATGAAACTAAATATGAATCCTATAATTACTGAAGTTTGTGCATAAGTGAAAAATACTGCACAATCTACTGCTGGTATAGCATTAGGTATTACTTTTCTAGCAATTCCTTGGAAAGCTGGTATTAAATCTGATAATATCATTCTAACACCTGAATATACAACTGTTACTCCAACAGCAAATTTAAATGATGTCATTACTAAAAATACTAAGGCTGATTGCCCATCTGATAAAGTTTGAACAAAATCGAAACCTGCTACCAAACCACATAATAGATAAAAGAATAACATTGTTATAGCTGTAGAAATTGTTGTATTTCTCAAAAAACCAAATTGTTCAGGTATCTTTATTTTTTCAGCACTATCTTCTGGATTTCCAACTTTACTTCCTATCCATGCAGACAAATAGTAACCTATACTTCCAAAATGTCCCATAGCTATATCATCATAATCTGTCACCTTCAAAGTATACTTTTGTCCTATAGCTGGAGAAATAGCTGACCATGCTCCTAAAAAGAATCCTCCTAAAACAATAAGTGCATAATTTTTAAAACCTAAAGCACCTAATACAGCTGATAATAAACAAGCCATAAAGAAACTATGATGTCCTGTTAAGAAAACATATTTATATTTTGTAAATCTTGCTATAAGGACATTTATGATCAAACCTACTACTAATATAGACATTGTTTCTATACCTAATAATTTTTGTGCTGTAGCAACTACTGCTTCATTATTTGGTATAACTCCCGTAATTTTAAATCCATGTTCTATTAATTGTCCTAAAGGTTCCAAACTTGAAACAATAGCACTTGCACCTATCCCTAACATTATATACCCTAATATAGGTCCCAATGTTCCAACTAATACTTTATGCCATTTTGCTTTTAATGATATTAAACCAATGCAAGATACAATACCTAGTAATAATGCAGGTTCTTTTAAAACATCTCTTAAAAAACTTAACACATGATCCATTTTCTACTCCTCCTATTTATTAATTAAACTTCTTATTTTTTCTAATACATCTTCTTTTATTTTTTTCTTATTAACATAACTTCTGATAACTACTTTTTCAACATCATTAGGTAGTTGACTTATTAATTCTTCTACTGAAACATATAGATCAGCTCCTTTAGATAAGGCTGAATTAAAATCAGCTGATTCAACTGTACACCCTGAAATATTTTCTTCTTCTAATATTTCTTCTATTTTCATTCTGCACATTAATGAACTACCTATACCGTTTCCACATATTGTTACAATTTTCATTTAACATCAACTCCTTTTAATATTTCTAATAATTCTTCTTTTGTCTTTGCTTCAATTAATTTTTTCTTTAATTCTTCATTTTGAAAAATGAACATTAAGCCTTTCAATATATCTATATGTGTATTTGCATCTTTAGCTGCCACTAAGAATATTAAGTAAACTTTTTCAGTTCCAAAATTAACTGCTTCATTAAGCTTCAAAAATGCTATACTTGTATTTTTCACACCATCTTCAGGTCTTGCATGTGGCATTGCAATATAATCATCTAAGACCATATAAAAACCCATTTTTTTCGTATTTTCTATTATTTTTTCAACATAAATATCAGCTATATCTCCATTATTTATTAAAGGTTGTGCAGCTTCTTTTATAGCAGCTTCCCAATTGAAAACTCTTTGTATACACCTAACATTTTTTTCATTAAACATATTAGCTTAACTCCTTTCTTAAATAATCCATTATTTCTTCTTCACTATCCTTATTTTTTAATTCAGTTATAAAGCTATCTTTCATTAAAAGATTATAGAATTCTTTTAAAAATTTTAGATGTTGCTTGTTATTCTCACTACTATAGCTCAATAAAACATTAACTTTTTTTCCATTACACTCTAAAGTTTTCTTCAAAATTAAAATTGCTACATCTGTTTTAATAGCTTCAGTTTCTAAATTGGTATGTGGTATAGCTACTCCATCTTCTATTACTATATATGTTCCAAATTTTCTATAATTTTCAACCATAGATTCTACATATTTTGCTGTACATGCCTTATTTTTTATTAAAATTCTTCCTACTTCTCTTATAGCTTCTTCTAAATCTTTAACCTCATCTATTATTTTTATCTTATGACTTTCTAATAGGTTCATTAAATCACTACTTTTATCATTTGTATAAAAATAATTAGAATATTTATTCAATAAATGATCTTTTAAGTCCTTTTTCCCTACATCAAATTTATCCACCATGTCTTGCAAAAATTCTTCTAAACCTAATTTGTTATTTTTTCTTTTTATTCCTAAATTTATTAATTTTTCACAATCTTCTTCTTTTAATAAAGGATTTATTTTTATTGAATTTATATGTAAATCTGTTGTAGTCAGGATATAGTCTACATTTTTATTTTTCAAAATATTTTCATTTATCATATACATTGGAAGAACATCAATTATATCTATTTCAAAATTTTCTTTTAGATTATATTCTAATATCTTTGAACTACCATAACCCAGACCGCAAACTAAAATAACTCTTTTTCTAACTTTTTTTTGCATTCTATTTATACTACCTTCAAAATGAAAAGCTAATAGTGATAATTCTATCTCTGTAAATTTTATATTATATATTTTTTCTATTTCTTTTATTTCATCTTTTAAAATTTGAAATATCAAACTATTTTTATCGATAAAATCAGCATAATTTATTTCATTTAATTTCATATTTTTTTTCAATCTATAAATAGCTATTTTCAAATGTGGATATAGGAAATCATATAATATCTCATCTCTTGTTAAATCTATACCAATTTTATTACTAACAGAATATATTAATTTACCTAATAAAAACTCTTGATTTATCCAAACATCAATGTCCTGTATTAGAGATAAACCTATTAATACATCAGTTATTGCATTTATTCCAAATTGTTTATTGAAGTATTTCTTATATATTCTTTCTATAATTTCATATTCTTCATATGAAACAAAAGAAGTTGTAGCATCCTTTTTTTCAAATTTTTTATAACAATAAATATATGAAATAAGATTAAAATATACAACATCAGTCAAATTCAATTTAATCTCTTTTGAAATTTCAGTAATGAATTGTTTTATTTTATATATCAAAGATATATCTATAATTTTCAAAACATATTTTTTTATATTCTTATTTAATAAAATATCTTTTAACATATTTGTTCTATCTATTAAAACTAAATTCTGAAATTTCCCATTAATAAATTCAAAATCATTTTCTTTTATTATTGATTTTATTGTATTTCTTGAAATAAGTAATTCTTCTGCTAATTTTGTAATATTTAAACCTTGTACTGAAAAAATAGCATAGAGCTTCACAATATCTTTTAAATCTTTTTTAGAAAATTCATCATCACTAACATACTTTTCTAAAATTAATTTTATATCTTCTTTTTTATATATTATTTTATCATCTTTAAGATGTATCTTTTCCATTCCTTCTTTCATCAATAGATAATTGATGCTTTTTAAATAATATTGAAAAGTTCTCTTACTTATGCTTGTTTTTTTTAAGATATATTTTAAATCTTTTTCATTAAACATCAGCAAATTTAATATATCTTTTTCTTTGGTTCTTAACATGTTCATCACCTATAGTAAGTATACCTAATAATAATTTAAAGTAAATTTTCAATATATTGCACTTATTAATGTAATAAAAAGGTACTTTGCATTATTTACAAAGTACCTCTATCTTTTACCATAATATCTTAAATTTACTTTTTTAAATCCTTGTATAATTTTATTAAATCATCTGCACCACTAACATTATTTTTTTTTTGCCTCTTTTAAATATTGTATTGCTTCATCAATATTTCCCCTATAATATGTAATCAATGCTAATGTTACATATGCATTTTTTTCATTATTTAAAAGAGCTAATTTAGAATATTTTTCTGATTCATCTAAAACTTGATTAACATTCAATATTTTTTTAGCAGCATTTACATCTGATTTGAAGTCTATTTTCTTTTTATTTAATCTTTTTATAATTTTATCTGTTACTATTTTATCTTTATTCAATATTGAAAAAGTAAGAATAATTTTCATAGTTTCTTCATCAGTTGCATTTAAACAATTTTCTTTTAAAAATTGATAAAGATCTTTTTCAAATTCATATATTTGTGCATATTTATTTGAAATCATTAAATAATTATCTTTATCTTTACTAGCTTCTTTTAAACATAACAACATATTTTCAAGATCACTATTATATTCACAATATTCATAATACAATATATACGCTTTAGATCTGATATAATTAAACTTTGACAATATCAAATCATTTAAAATTTCTACTGAATCTTCTTTTCTATCCAAATCTAACATCAAATATTTTGCTACTAATAAATTGAAATTATCTTTTAATTCTTCATTATTCAATTTATTAATTTTATTCATGATTCCATTAACTTTATCATCTTTATTTTCAATCTTATATAAAGCTACTAAAGCACTTTCTGAAAAAAAAGTATTATTTCCTGCTTTATCCAAATACTTTAAGTTTTCAATTTTTTCTTTATTTGTTTTTTTGGATGCAAGTACCTTCATTACTTGATTATATGCTTGATTATTTGTATCATATATATCTATATTTGAAAAAGTTATTAAACTTGTTAATAACAATATTATCATAAAAATTTTTTTCATTTTACTTCACCCTACTTTTTATTTATTTTTTTTACTCTATTTCCATTCTTATTTTCTATAGTTTCTCAAAAAGCCATATAATTAACTTCTTTTAATGAAGGATATCTTAATTATAATTTTTGCCATACTTTACATCACTTTATTTATAAGACTCTTAACTAAGTCTTTATCTTCTATCTTCGTAATTCCAAAGCTTTTTTTACCAGCATCTTTTATAGAAGCTCCAATATGATAAACTTCAGATTTATCTAATATTAGAAATCTATCGTGAAAATCTGTAGTAGTTTTAACCGATAGCTTTGGATATTGAGCATTAAATTTTGCTATATCTTTTGCTGATACGCTTCCTTTTCCTGATGTAGCAATAACAACATTAATTCCTTTATTTTTCTTACACAGAATATTTAAGGTATTGATATCCACATAGTTGTCAATTAGGATTATTTCTTTTTTAGCCTTTTTAACAAGTCCCACAATAAAGCTAAATGCATCATATATTTGCCCATCGAAAAATATATTTTGCTTAACCTCAGTATTGGCAGCTATATAGTTGAAGACTTCCTCCAGTTTCTTATCTGTTTCCAATTGTTTTAACTCCACTCTGTCAAGACGAGCGAACATCTCTTTGTTTGAAAGGATAAATCTTCTCATTTCCACAAAACTATTCATAATTTTAATGCTAACTTCCACTGCCACGTCACTTTTAAGCACAGCAGAAAGCATAGCAATACCTTGTTCTGTAAATACATATGGCATATATCTTCTACCGCCATAATTATTATTTGAACTTGAGGTTCCATTTTGGAATCTCAAGTTTTCATATTCAAGTTTAGTTAATTGAAAACAAAAATGTTCTGGAAACCTTGATGAATTTCTTTTCATCGCTTTATTTAAATTACCGGTAGAAACTTTATATAACTCTGCAAGGTCACTATCTACCATTACTTGCTTACCTCTAAATGTATAAATCATATTCTGTATTTCTCTATTATCGACAATGACAAGATTTTTATCTTCTGACATAAATACCTCCATCTTTTAAAACTTGAGATTCCATATTTGGTTCTGATATGATATAAAACATCTATGCTTACAAACTTGCCCATTTTAGATATAGTTGCAGGAGATAATTCACAAGCATTCACCAAATCTTTTTTATTCATATTTTTATCTATTTTGTAACATTCCCAGTTCTGTAAATACATATGGCATATATCTTCTACCACCATGTGTATTTTCGCTTGAGGTCACAAATTGTGGCCTCAAGTTTTCATATTCTTCTTCTGTTAATTGAAAATGAAAATGTTCTGGAAATCTATTTAAATTTCTTTTTACTGCTTGATTCAACACTTTAGTTTCAACATTATAAAGATAAGCTAAATCCCTATCTATCATCACTTGCCTACCTTTAAACATATAAATCATATTCTGTATTTCTCTATTATCAACAATGACAAGATTCTTATCTTCTATCATAAATACCTTCATCTTTTAATTTGATTCCGATACGATATAAAATATCCATGCTTACAAACTTGCCCATTTTAGATATAGTTGCAGAAGATAATTTACAAACATTCACCAAATCTTTTTTATTTATATTTTATAATTATAAGTTTACGAAGTTATTTTATATATTATAACATTACCACTGTGATTTTTAAAGATTTAAATAATGTTTGTCTGAAAAGTAAAATACCCACTTTTTTCAACAGCTACAATCCTTGATTTTAAACTATTTATGAGAAAACACGCTCTATTCCCATTCTTCTTTTCCAAACGTACAATATATCCCAAACCATTCAAAATGCTAGGTTTTATTCTTTCTAACACCATTAAATTCACCTAATTATAGGACATTTTCAAATTTTTAGTTCCGTCCCAGTCCCAGTACCGGAATTAAATGTGATTTCAGAGACGTATTTATTGAAAAACTAGATTTACATAATCCTCTTGATAAATTTACCCTATCCTTTATAATTTATTCAAATGGATATAAAAATAGAGCTTGTATGATTCATTTTTTACAAGCTCTATTTATAAAAGTTTAAATTATATTAGAATGACTCTATAAATTCTAATTTATTTAAAGGAGTCATGACTACATCTATGGTATCTCCATCTTTATCAAAAAACTCAACTTAACAATTTTTTTGTAATCCTTTTTCAATTCTACAATATCTAATTCTTTCATTATAAATTTTTAACCCTTTCAGTTTCTCTATCATCAATTTCAAAAGAGCCATCATTTATTTCATATAGTCTTTTTTTTAATTTCTCTAATAATGCAAGCATTTTATATTTGTCTTTTTTCTCTTGTTCTTCATCGAAAAAGCAAGCCTGATCATTATAATCAAAGTGGTAGTAAGATGTAAATAATTCTTGAATTGTTTCATTTATATCCCATAATTCTTTATCATTGTCTACTTTTTCAATTCCTGTTAATAATCTTCCTTTCTCTTTATCAAAATATTCAGTCCATATTGGACCTCCTCCAAAATCTAGCATGAGTTTTAATTTTTTCATATAACCTCCTATCTTGGATAAACTGAAACAATAAATCCGTTTGTTCCAAGTGCACATAGTACATAATGTTTACCACCGAAATCATATATTCTGGTATTTTTTTACCTTTTTTAACATTAGAAACTATTTCCTCCTTGTTCTATAACATTCTTTATAAATGAAGGTATGGAGTTTTCATTCACTCCAAATGCAGATTTTAAATTTTCAGAATGACCTTCTTCAATGTGTATTAATCCTGCTACTTTATTTCCTCTTTCAAGCCATAAAAGCTCGCCTTTTTTTTGTTTGGCAATCATTACAATGTCTTCTTCAGTAAATTTAACTCCACTATTTCTTAATTCTTCCATAAGATGTTCAGGCTTTAATGATCCTTTAGTATTTTTAAATCCCCCAAAATTTCCACTACCCATTAATTAACCTCCATTTTGTGGATTTTAGAAATTTTGCTTTCATAGGACAATATTTCTATTCTTTGTAATTTGTATTTTCCAAATACATCATATGGAGTAGTTCCATATATTATTAATGTTTTAGGAGTTAATTTTCTAATTACATAATCTAATCCTTTTTTAAAGATTTCTTTTTCTTTTTTTATCTTCATTAATCCATATGTACTAAGTGAAATTGTTGAATTTTTCTTTACCCCTGCACAAGCTATATCATAAGTTCTTTCATCTGAAAATCTAACATTTGGTACAACTTTTATTCCGTTAGATTGTAGATAAGAACCTAAGGCTCTACTCCTAAATATATTCCATATTTGCATAGATAGTGGCATATCACGATATAAGCTATAATCTGGTGTTATGACACCTCCATATTTTGATAAAATATTTAAATATTTCCTATTTCTAAACGTGTCGAATTGCACACGGTTAAAATTCGGATTATTTAAAACTTACCGTAAGCCTATAAATTCGAGAGTATTTCTATTTCTCATCCAGTTTTGAATAACAAATCTTTGCTATAGTTTCTAAGTAAATTCTTTTAACCTTGTTATTACAATAAGAATTAAGTTGTGTCCTTTGAAGGTTTGCTTTTTTTTCTAATTTGTTTTTGCTTATATTTTTTACTTCTAAAACCTGGTCTATTTTAAAAATAAGCATTTCAATTAATTATATTTTCAAAACTTCTTACAGGTTTAAAATGTTTTAAGGAAGCTATTCTGTTCTGTTTAATAAAAGGGCGTGAATCTGCCATATTTCTCTTGATAATTTTTCTATCTGTTTATTCATTGATTCAATTTTATTTTTATAAATAACCCCAGTTGTATTAGTTGCTTTTGCAATCTAGTTAAGGTCTACTATATAAATTTCTTCCCCTAATACACATTTTTCTTCACAGGACTATTCCCATTCTTCTTTTCCAAACGTCCGATACATCCCAAACCATTCAAAATACTAGGTTCTATTTTTTTAGAGTATCACCAAATCCATCTAATTATAGGACATTTTCAAAATTTTAGTCCCGTCCCAGTCCCAGTTCCAGATAAATTTATAAATTATCATCGTTTGTCAAATCATCTTTTAAGCAAAACTCTTCATTAATTTTGATAACCATTAAAGCAAAAATCTTTAACAATTGATAATAATCACTTTCATGTACTTCTATGCGTTGAGTGTTATTACCATGTGAATACTTATTTCTAATAGCAGGTCCATTATCAAATTGCCTGTCATTAAGAATATAGTTTAAATAATCCTGCTCTGGTTTGGAAAAAAGTGTAGATTCAAATATAACTTTTTTATTAGTGATTAACTCGTCTAATAAATCCCTATTTTTGTAATAGGATAAGCATATCACATCATTATTATAAAAATCCTCTAAAATTCTTACTATTTCCATTCTAAAACGTATATATCCATGTTTATCTTCATGAATAATATTTTTATCTTTTAGCCAGTTTAGGCTTAAAACCTGATACTCAAAGAAATCTGAAAATAACATATCCTCATTCTTTATTAAATCTGCAAAATTATTATAATCTTTCTTGCTTTCAACATAAGCTAGTTCGGATTGATCCGAAAACAATAAGTACGAAATATTTAATAATTCTGTATCGACTATGTATCCATATTTTTTTTCAAAAAAACTCGGAATATCTTCTATTAATGGTGAGTTTCTTGATATTTCTAATAATTCCATATCTATCTCCCCATTATTAACAAAAAGCATAAATTGTCTTAAAATTGAATCCAACTCGGAACACATTGTTCTCATTTTTTCTAAAAAAGATGATTCCGAACTTGGTATTAATAGAGAAAAACCTTCTGCTTTGAACTCTTTATTAAGGTATTCTTCAAAAAACCACTTGAAAATATTTTCCAATCTTTTGTCTAATTTATGAAGTTCATAATAATATGCTCTAATTTGCATACTAGATATCATTTCTTTAAGCATAAAGGATACTCCAATCGCGTACTCTCTATTTCCTTTTACGCCAACTAATCTTTCAAGACTTCCAATGTGATTTTTATTTGATGGAAAAGTTGATCTGAAAAAACGATCTACATATCCAAAAAGATATATGAAATTATTTAGTAGTGTTGGATTATCTAAATTTTCTTCTAACCATAAACGACTATATATAATTTTGGGATTCAATTCATCTTCATAAGAAACATCAATCTCTTCTTTGTTATTAGAAAAGCCCACAATAGCTCCAAATGAAAATCCTGTGCCAGATTCAAAGCTTTTTTCAACAATTCTTTCATGTTGTCTTTTTGACTTTAATCGAATTTTATCACTAATAGGAAACTCTTTTGTCCCTCGAGATTTAGAAAGTAGAAATAAATAATTCTGGTTAGCATCCTCTCTATCAATATACTTTTCTATTATTTCGATTCTCCGATTTGTTTGTAATGCACTTGGAATATAATATATCTTATGGTTTCTTTCTTTACTTGTTAGATGATGCGAAATCAAAATCTCAGCACTAGACTTAGATTGCTTCATATAATCACTAATTTCATTATTATAATATTGAACTATGTCCTTATGCTCTAAGATTATATAAAGTGGAACATTAAATATTTCTAACAAACTTATAAATTCTTCAGAAGATATATTTTTATAAATTTTATATGTCTCAAACACATCCCAAAAAGAATTCCTATAGTGAATGCTAATTTCAGGATAAAAAGTTTTAATACCTAAGTAATCAATGTCAGAAAAAAATCTTCCTATTATGGGTCTGAAACTATTTGCCACTGAGGTTAATTTCCTATAGTACTCTTCACTCCATGACTGCAACATAACCTTAGAATCAAATAATAAACAAATATTATACATTTCCAAAATATTGTTTATTGTATATCCCGTATTGGTTTCATCAAAAACATTAATTATTTTTTCAGCTTTTTCCAAGTTCCATCCAATACTCAAATCCGATTTGCTATAAAACTTCGCTCCAATATACTGTGAATCCATCGATTCAACCTCTTTTCTAACATTATTTAACCTCAACTACACTCATCTTTGATCTTAATTTTCTCTTATCATATCCTATTGTTTTGCTTATCTCAAAACAAGTCGTATCATATCATTAAAATTACCAGAACAATTATACTTCTTTTTTGAAAATTTTTATTATATAAATTCGCCATACTCTACCTCACTTTATTTACCAAACTATTAACTAAATCTTCATCTTCTATCTTTGTAATTCCAAAGCTCTTTTTACCAGCATCTTTGATAGAAGCTCCAATATGATAAACTTCTACTTTATCTATGATTAAAAATCTATCGTGAAAATCTGTTGTAGTTTTAACTGATAGCTTTGTATATTGAGCATTAAATTTCGTTATATCTTTTGTTGATAGATTTCCTTTTCCTGCTGTCATAATTACAACATCTACACTCTTATTCTTCTTGCAAAAAATATTTAAGGTGTTGACATCTACATAGTTGTCAATCAAAATTATTTCTTAATTAGCCTTTTTAACAAGTCCTACAATAAAGCTAAACGCATCATAAATTTGCCCATCGAAAAAGATATTTTACTTAACCTCAGTATTGGTAGCTAAATAATTAAATACTTCTTCCAGCTTCTTATCTGTTTCCAATTGCTTTAACTCAATCCTATCCAATCTTGAAAACAGCTCTTGATTGGAAATCAAAAATCTTCTCATCTCCACAAAGCTATTCATAATTTTAATACTGACTTCGACTGCTACATCACTTTTAAGAACAGCAAAAAGCATGGCGATACCTTGTTCTGTAAATACATATGGCATATATCTTCTGCCACCATAATTATTATTGAAATTTGAGCTTCCATTTTGGAATCTCAAGTTTTCATATTCAAGTTCCTTTAATTGAAAACAAAAGTGTTCTGGAAATCTTGATAAATTTTTTTTCATCGCTTTATTTAAATTGCCAGTAGTAACTTTATATAATTCTGCGAGATCACTATCAACCATTACCTTTTTGCCTCTAATGGTATAAATAATATTCTGTATTTCTTTATTGTCAACAATGACGAGATTTTTATCTTCTGAGATAAATACCTCCATCTTTTAGAACTTGAGATTCCATTTTGTCACCTCAAGTTTTGTTTATTTCTTTTGCTCTATAATTGAAACCATATCTCCAAAATCAACACCTAATTTGGTTCCGATACGATATAAAACATCCATGCTAACAAACTCTCCTCTGCCCATTTTGGATATAGTTGCAGGAGATAATTCACAAGCATTTGCTAAAGCTTTTTTATTCATATTTTTGTCTATTAAAACTTTTCACAATTCATTATAACTGACTTTCATATTTTCACTCCTTAATTATACGTTTATGAAGTTATTTTATATATTATAGCATTTTTACTATATTTTTTAAGAGCTAAATTTTGAAAGAACTTTATTTTTGTATCCAACAAATTACTTCTTCCGCTTCAGCAATAATGAATGTAAAGCCCCTTGCTCTTTTGAGAACAGTATACCTGTGATTATTTATTGGAGCATATTAGTACTTATTACCATATTTTTTCTGTTCAAAAATATGGATAAATTAGAAAACTATCGAAATGAAATGATTAGAATGAGAGATAATGAAATATGTGAAATATTAATTGAAAATAATGTTGACTCTCAAAAGATTACTAACGTTATTGAGTATTTTAAGTTGAAATTGGAGCCTATAAATGAATTACATAAAGAATATCCAATATTAAACTCGATATCATCATTTGGAGCAAATTTGTTTTTTTTGATATTAGGAATTATTGCTTGTAGTTTAATAGATAAAAAATTAATTCAAAATGGAGTTAAAATATATGCAATAGCAACAGCAGTTTTAATACTTGTTTTCATTGTAATCGTAATAATAAAAATATATATTTACTTTAATAGAAAAGATAAATATGCAGCTCAAACTCGAAAATTAATTATAGAGTTGAAGCGAATAAAATTATTAAATAGAATCATATAAGTACAAAAGTAGATATAAAGATGTTTCTAATGAATGAAAACTTAAAATAAAGTATTATTAATAATTCAATTTAACGGATAAGCAATAAATTCAATTGTTTTATGCTCAAAATTTGAAATAATAGTTGGGAATGAATGAAAAACATTGCTAAAAAACTATAAATGAACAATCACAATAGCAGTCTAAGTAATTGGTATAACACTATTGCTTGATAAGGCACTTGAATATATTATTCTGATAATAATGACCGTGTTTTGTACATCTAACATAGTTTTAAAAAAAGGGATTATGATAATAGAAAATGTAGTATTGGTGTTAGGTACGATTATTCATTTTAATTTACAGACAATTTCAAGTTTATGGGTTATAGAACAAAAAGACCGTAACAACTAAGCTACGGTCTTTTGTATTTTCTTGTAAAGCCACTGGGAGCTATTACTCAATTTATTACTTTTGAAATCTTTACCCAATTTTGTCCCAGTCGCTCGTTTCAATAAGCTCAAAAGCCTTGTTTTAAGCCATTTCTATGATTTTTTGCGATTACTCCCACTCAATTGTTGCTGCAGGCTTAGATGAAATATCATAAACTACTCTATTTACGCCTCTAACTTCATTAACTATTCTATTTGAAACTATTTCTAAAAATTCATAAGGTAATTTTGAGAATGTTGCTGTCATAAAATCAATAGTATTTACTGCCCTTATTGCAACTACATATTCATATGTTCTAACATCTCCCATAACACCTACTGTTTTAACAGGTAATAGCACTACAAAAGCTTGACTTACCTTATCATATAGTCCATTTTTTATTAATTCTTCTATAAATATATCATCTGCTTCTTGTAATAGTTTAACTTTTTCTTCAGTAACCTCTTCTATTACTCTAATACCTAAACCAGGTCCTGGGAAAGGATGTCTTTTTATCAAATCATCACATAAACCTAAATTTTTACCTAACTTTCTTACTTCATCTTTAAATAAGTTTCTTAGTGGTTCTATCAATTCAAATTTACAATCTTTTGGTAGCCCTCCAACATTATGGTGTGACTTAATAGTATGTGATAAGCCATCTTCACTAGCAGATTCTATTACATCTGGATATATAGTTCCTTGTGCTAAAAATTTAATTTCTTTTTCTTCTTGTAATTTTTTAGCTTGTTCATTGAATACTTCTATAAATTCTTTACCTATTATCTTTCTTTTTTCTTCAGGGTCTACTACACCTTTTAATTTTTCTAAGAATCTCTTTTTAGCATCTACAAAAACTATATTAAAGCTATCTATGCTCTCATATTGCTTTTTAACTTTTATTGCTTCATCTTTTCTTAATAAGCCTGTATCCACAAAGACACAAACTAATTTATCTCCTATTGCCTTATTAATCAATAATGCTGCAACAGATGAATCAACTCCTCCAGATAAACCTAATAAAACTTTTTCTCCCTTAGTTTTTTTCTTAATATCTTCTATTTTTTCCTTTATTACATCTCCCATTTTCCAATTCTTTTCTATTTTACATATGTCAAATATGAAATTTTCTATCATATTCTTACCATATTGTGAATGAAGAACTTCAGGATGAAATTGTAGAGCGTATACCTTATTATCATTACAAACTGCAGCATTAGATGAACTTGTTTTAGCAATAGTTCTAAATCCTTTTGCCATTTTTGTAATATGATCTCCATGACTCATCCAAACTAAAGATTCTTTAGGTACACCTTTAAATAAAGGATTTCCTTCTTCTATAATTTCTAATGTTGCTTTACCAAATTCTCTTTTATTTGATTTTTCAACCATTCCACCATTTAAATATGTTATTAATTGCATACCATAACATATACCTAATATTGGTATATTTAAATCAAATATTTTTTTATCTACACTAGGTGAATTTTCTTCATATACTGAAGCTGGTCCTCCTGAAAAAATTATTCCCTTTACATCGTTTCCTATCTTATTAACATCAACTCTTGATGTGATTTCACAGTACACTTCCATTTCTCTAATTCTTCTTGCAATTAATTGGCTATATTGTGAACCATAATCAATAATTAATATTTTTTCTCTCATCTATTACAACTCCTTTTTAATCTTAATGTATTTAACAAAACTGATATTGAACTTAACATCATACATATAGAGGCTATCATTGGTGTCAATTGAATACCCAATATACCTGTTGCTATCATTATCCCAAATATATTATATATCACTGTAAAAAAAAGATTTTCTTTAATATATCTAAGACAAAGTTTGCTATATTTTTGTAATATAGTAATATCCATTAAGTCATTTATTACAACATCGCTAGTTTCCAAAGTTGGTATAGCTCCCTTATTAATAGCTATCCCTATATTTGCATTATTGATTGCTACGATATCATTTATTCCATCGCCCACCATAGCTACAACTTTATCTTTTTCAAGAATATCTTCGATATATTTACTCTTTTCATAAGGTAAAACCTCAAAATTATATTTTTCTATACCTAATTTATCTGCAATATATTTTGTAGTATACCTATTATCTCCACTTAGTATACTCATATCTATATTGTTTTTTTTACAATAATTAATAAATAAAGGGGCATTATCATTAATATCATCTATTAATGTAATTAAACCTCTAATTTCTTTGTATTTAGATATTAGTATAACAGTTTTACCCTCTTTTGACAAGTCCTTATATTTATTATTTATTTTACTTACATCTATGCCCTTCCTTAGCATAAGATTTATGCTACCTACAAGATAATCTGAATATCCCACACCAAGGCCTTGATAATTTCTAACATTAATATCCTTATCTTCTACTACATAATTTTTCTTTAAATATTCCTTAATTGATTTTGCTATAGGATGTGATAAATTTTTCTCCATATTATATACATACTCTATATCTTCAGCATTTATTGAAATATCTTTTACAATAGGTTTCCCTTTTGTTAAAGTCCCTGTTTTATCAAATACTATTTTATCTATTTTAATTGAATTTAATATTGCACTTCCATCTTTAATTAATATATTTTTTTTAGCTAAACTACCAACTATTACTATCAAACAAATAGGTATAGATAGGCCTATTGCACAAGGGCAAGAAATTAAAAGAACACATATTGCATTATTAATATTTCTACCTATTACATAGGTAAAAAAAGATATTAATATTACTATTGGAACAAATACTTTTGTTAATTTATCTGTAAAATTAGTAAGTGGTGACTGTATTTTACAAGCTAATTCTAGCATATTTTTTATTCTATAAATCACCATATCTTCTTTTTTTAAATCTATAATATATTTTATATTCCCATCTATTAATTTACAACCTGCATAAACTCTATCATTTTTTCTTTTTATCTTTTGTTTACTTTCACCTGTTATTAATTTTTCATCAAATATACCAAAACCTTCTAATATTTTCCCATCAAAGCTCGCAATAGAATCCTTATTCAAGGTTAATATATCTCCTATTTTAACCTCTCCTTTATCAGGAATGATACTAGTTAAATTTTCTATAGCCTTATTTGTATTTTTCTTTAATTTCTTTTCTATCTTTTTTCCTAATAGCACCACGAATAAAATCATACAGGTACTATCAAAATATATTAGATTAGTTTTTAAAATAATTAAATTGTATACACTATATACAAAAGAAATTAGTACTCCCAAACTAATTAATGAATACATAGTAAAGGTCAACTTAATTATACTCTTTATACCAAGAAATAATATGTCTTTTGATAAAAATATTACAATTAAACTTAGAAGTAATTGAAAATATCCACTATTTTTTATTGAAGACATTGCTAAACTCATTGATATAATAGAAAGTACTCCAACAAGACCTAAATTTACTTCTTTTTCCTCCACTTTTTCAGTATCTTCAACTAATTTATAGCCTAAATTTTCTACAACTTTTACTACATCTATACCATTTTTATTTTCTATAACAAGCTTTTCTGCAATAAAATTTAGCTTGAATTTTACACCATTTTTTTCCAAATTTTCTTCTATTTTTACTGCACAAGCCTTACAACTCATGCCAATTACCTTATATATTTTCATTATCTCTCCAAATTGTAAGTAAGGTTAAATCATCTTCTAAAATATATTCATTTAAACTTTCCTTTATTTTATATATATCCTGTTTTTCTTTTAAAAATACTTTTTCTAAATGTTCATCTCCATAATAGCCATTTTCATTATGTGCTTCTGTTATACCATCTGTATAGAGTAAAATAACATCATCCTTCTTAAATTCCATACTTTTTTCTTCAAAATTAACTAGATCTGGAAAATTTTTCTTTGAAAATATTCCTAAAACTTGTCCTTCAGTTTCCAATTTTTCCACTTTATTATTTCTTAATAATAAGGCGGGTTCTTGTGAACCTTTACAATAAGTAAAAGTATTTTTTGCACTATCTATAATCAAATAAAATAGGCTAACAAATTTTCCATCAGGAAAAATATTTATAATTCTTTCATTTAATTTTTCTAATAATTCATTAGTTTTCATATATTTCTTTATTTCAGTAACTACTAGACTTTTAAGCATAGTTGATAATAAGGCTGCTGGGATTCCATGTCCTGAAATATCTGCAAAAATTATTGCAAGTCTATTTTCATCTAGCTTTAAAACATCACAAAAATCTCCACCAATTTTTTGAGATGGTTGAAATAAATACTCTACCCTATAGCCATTAAATTCTATATTTTTTTCAGGTAATAAATTCTTTTGTATATCACTTGCCAAGGCTAATTCTTTTTCTATTTTTCTATTCAATTCTTCATTTTCTTTTTGTAACCTACTTTGCATAGCTAAATTTTTCACAGTAGCTAAAATTTCATCTATATTTACAGGTTTTTCTATTATACTATCCACACCTAATTTTACAGTTCTCAATGCCCTATATGCCATTTGTTTATCTATTAATAGGACTATTTTGCAATTTTGATTCTTTGCCTTTATTTTTTTTATTTCATTTAATTTTTCACTTTGATATTTTTCAAAATTTATAATATATATATCCCTATCCTTAGAATCATGTTCCTTATTTAAAAATTTTAATTCTTCTCTTTCCTTAGTTAAGAAGCCATTGGATACAAAGGTATCTCTTAATAAATCTCTTAAATAGGTATTGGATAAGTAGATCTTAATTGTAAAATTTGTAAATATCTTCATTTTTCTATATTCATCTAGACTTTGAAAAAATCTAAAATATTTATTCATTTCATTATTAAGACCTTTTTTTGAAATAAAGACAACTTTCTGCTTATTACTTTTTAATAATCTAAAAATTTTTAGTATATAATTTAAGAATGGGGGATCTATATCTAAATCCCCTAAGTCTAAAATAATATTCTCATATGAAGTTGATTTTTTTATTTCAATTAAAGTTTTCTCTTTGTTTGAAAATACAATTACCTTTTCCATATTATCTCATTTCTTTAACTAAATCAGCTAATACACCATTTATAAATTGTCTAGTTTTTACATCTCCATATATTTTTGCAAGCTCAACTGCTTCATTTATTACAATTTCATATTCCTCTTTTTTCAAAACAATTTCATAGTATGACATTTTTAAAAGAACTTTTTCAACTACTCCTAATCTTTCAAAAGACCATGTTTTAAGATACTTTTTCAAGCCAGTTACTAGCTCTTGTTCATTTTCACTATATTCTTTCATGAAACGATTTATAAATTCTTCTTTTGAATTACTAAGTTTATTTTCTTCTAAAAATTGTTTTGTTCTTTCAAAAATATTAGAAGATACTAATTCATGCTCAAATAATATTTTAAAAATTTCTTCTCTTATTTTTCTTTGTTCCATAACTATTCCTAATCTATTTCTACTACATCATCATTAATTTCTTCAACTTTTTCTGTTTCAATATTTTCTTCTATAACTTGACTCGTATTTATTTTATTTATA
Source organism: Sneathia sanguinegens (assembly GCF_001517935.1). Lineage (NCBI taxonomy): Bacteria > Fusobacteriati > Fusobacteriota > Fusobacteriia > Fusobacteriales > Leptotrichiaceae > Sneathia > Sneathia sanguinegens. Next base: position 36,392 of record NZ_LOQF01000005.1, on the reverse strand, counting down.
TTTAAATTAACCTTTTTTACAGTTACACCCAACATATTTTTTATATATTTTGTAAGTTCTGTAGCTATATTTGCTAACTTTGTATTCATTTCATCTGTCTTAAAATTTTCAATATTTGCATTAATAATAGGTCCTTTATGAGTATATTTAACAGAAACTTTTGCAACATTAACAATATCTTTTGATTCTAAAAAATTCTTTGATATTTCTTCTATAGTTTTAAGTGTTACTTCTATTTCTCCATTTTCACTACTTACCTTTATTTTTTTTGGTTTTTTAAATAAATTTTCCAATAATGAAAAAATAATAAATACAAAATATATTATTATAACTATTTGTGAAACAAATTTAACTAAATTATTTGTAGATAATAGCATTGAAAATTCATCTAAAATATTAGCAATAAAATTTGGATCTACTACTAGAAAATATAAACAAAGGGCTAACAAAATTAAAAAGATATAATTTATTATCCTTACTAGTATTTTAAACATTGTATACCCCCTTATTCATCTTCCTTTTTGACTACTTTTGCAATAACTATATTAATTTCTTTAACATTAACACCTGTTAATTCTTCTACTTTATTTTTTATATCATTTTGTACTTTTTTTGCAACTTCTTTTATTTTACAACCATACACAACTGAAATTGATAGATCAATAACACATTCTGTTTCTCCCATTTCAACTTCAAGACTCTTTTTATCATCATTCTTAAATAGACTTGTAAATTTTGTTTTAACTTCATCTTCACTAACACCAACAACATTTTCTACATCTTTTAAGACTTCAACTATAATATCCTTTATTACTGTTGAAGATATGGTTATTTTTCCTAATTCATCCATAAATACTCCTCCTTCAGATAATTATAGCATAAGCATACCTTTTAGACAAATTTAAATATTATTTCTTTGTACTCTTTTTATATACTTTGCCTCTTCTTCCTTACCTAAAGCCCAAATTATTTTATGCTCCTTTTCAGTTTGTCTTAAATTTATAACCCTCTGATTTGCAGAGCCTCTAAATTGTAATTTTAAATCTAATAAATCTAAAATAAATTTACCATCAACTAGAACATCTACAGAATCTAATATTTTCTTTGCATAGGGTAATTTTTTATACATATAACCCACAATAAATTCATATGTGTAGCCTGTATAACACCAGATACTCTTATTAGGAAGTTGTTCTCTAACTTGTTTTACCAATTCATATACACATTCTTGATTGTCTGGATCCAAAGGTTCTCCACCTAATAAAGTTAAACCCTTTATATATTCTCTTTTCAATAAATTAATAATATGATCTATTGTTTCTTGAGTAAATTCTTTTCCTATATTAAAATCCCAAATACTCTCATTAAAACAGCCCTTACACTTATGTTTACAACCACTAACGAATAAAGAAGTTCTTATACCCGGACCATTTGCAACATCCATTTCTTTAATAAGTGAATATTTCATAGATGCAAGACTCTTTTACTTATTTCTTTTGTTTTTCCTTCATTCCAGAAATTTTCTCCCAAATATCCACAGGTTCTTCTAGTTACATTCATTTTATTGTGATCCTTATTATGGCATTGAGGGCATTCCCAATCTCCATCTGAATTTATTATTATTTCTCCATCATATGCACAAACATGGCAATAATCAGATTTAGTATTAAATTCAGCATATTGTATATGATCATACATAAATTTAACAACTTCTTCTATTGCTTCTAAATTCTTGGTTAAATTAGGTATTTCAACATAAGAAATTGCTCCTCCATTTGATATAGATTGAAATTGTGATTCAAATATAAATTTACTCATAGCATCAATTTTTTCTCTAACATCTACATGATATGAATTAGTATAGTAACCCTTATCTGTAATATCTTTTATACTTCCAAATCTATTTTTATCTATTTTTGCAAATCTGTAACATAATGATTCAGCTGGTGTTCCATATAAACCAAAGCCTATTCCTGTTTCTTTTTTCCACTTATCACAAGCTTCTCTTAATCTATGCATAACTTTTAGGGCAAATTTTGAACCTTTTTCTGTTGTATGGCTTTCTCCAACTACTAATTTTGTTGCTTCGTATAGTCCTATATAACCTAATGATATTGTTGAATATCCATTCATTAGATATTTATCAATCTTTTCTCCCTTTTTTAATCTAGCTATAGCTCCGTATTGCCAATGTATAGGCGAAATGTCTGATGGAGTTCCCATTAATCTATTATGTCTTAACATAAGTCCTTCATATGCTAATTGTAATCTTTCATCTAATAATTCCATATATTTTTTTTCATCATTTGCTGCCAAGATTCCTATTTGAGCTAAATTCAAACTAACAACTCCTTGATTAAATCTTCCTTCAAATATATATTTCCCTTCAGCATTTTTATATGGTGATAAAAATGATCTACACCCCATAGGACTAAATACATTTCCTTCATAATTTTCTCTCATTTTTTTTGCACTTATATAATCTGGATACATTCTTTTACTACTACATTTAACTGCCAGTTTTGTCAAGTAGTCATATTTTCCACCTTTTAGTGCATTACATTCATCTAGTACATAGACTAATTTAGGAAAGGCTGGTGTAATATATACACCTTTTTCATTTTTTATACCTTCATATCTTTGTTTTAATATTTCTTCTATTATCATAGCAACTTCATTTATATATGGATCTTTTTCATCTATTTCAAGAAATAAGGTAACAAAGGGTGATTGACCATTTGTAGTCATTAATGTATTAATTTGATATTGTATTGTTTGAACTCCTGATCTTAATTCATCTTTTAATCTATCATCAACTATTTTATTTAATAAATCTTCATTCAATTGGTTTCCAAATTTTTCTTTAGTTATATTATAATATTTTTCCCTACTTCGTCTTAGATATTTCCCAAGATGTTTAATATTAACCGATTGCCCTCCATATTGACTACTAGCAACTGCAGCAATAATTTGTGTAACAATAGTACAAGCTACTTGAAAACTTTTAGGACTTTCAATCAATTTACCATTCATCACTGTACCATTTTCTAGCATATCCTTAATATTTACAAGGCAACAATTAAAGATGGGTTGTAAAAAATAGTCCATATCATGGAAATGTAGCACACCATCATCATGTGCTTTTCTCAACTTTTCAGGTATTAAAATTCTTCTGCTTATATCTTTAGACACTTCTCCCGCTATTAAATCTCTTTGTGTTGAAGCTACACTTGCATTTTTATTAGAATTTTCTTCCCCAACTTCCTTATTTTTATTACTAATTAAACTTAAAATTGAATCATCTGTTGTGTTAGCCTTTCTAACTAAGGCCCTTGTATATCTATATATTATATATTTCTTTGCTAATTCATATTTATCATATTCCATAAGCTTAGTTTCTATAAAATCTTGTATAGATTCAACAGTAATTTTTTTATTAATTTTTTTCTCTAATGATGTTATAATTTCATCAATTTGTTCTACACTAACTTTGTCTTTTAGTACTACTTCAGCATTAGCCTTATTTATTGCATTAATTATTTTACTTTTATCATATTCGACTTCTCTTCCGTCTCTTTTTATAACTATCATTATTCACTCCTTTACCATATATCTTGTGCTACAAAAGCACTTAAACCACAATATATCTTTATTATATACCACAATCACTTTTTTTCCTAATTCTTTTTCCCTTTTAAAATTCACTTTTTTTCTTTATAGTCTATCTTCGTTGTTTTTACTTGCGATAGTTTTTTAACCAAAATGGAATATAAAAAACTGCCAAAATAGGCAGCTTAATATGGTTTAATATATGAGGAAACAATCTCAATAATTCCCTTATCTAATTTATTTTTTTCTATAAAATAATTATCTTTTGTTAAGTATTTTTTATCATCTACCAATATTACGGCTTTCTTGTTTTTAATTTCTCCAGACAAGTAAGATATATAGTCATTTTTTTCTAATAATTTAAGTAAATTAAATTTTTTCCCTTTTATATCTTCAACAATAATTTCTTTAAGTTTTTTTCTTAATTTTTTATCTATATTTTTCTTTTCATTTTTATAGAAATTTTCTTCTGTAAGAAATTCATCAGCACTCTTTTTAAAAATACCCTTCTCATATTTATATATTGTTGGAACATATTCTATCTTCAATAATTTATCGATTTTATGATCTTGGTCATAATATACTTCAAAAGTATAATTATTATCTTTTATAAATTTATAATTAACTTCATTTTCATCACTGGGATATAGAACTACTGCTATGTTTGCCATTTCCTTGTATTTATTATAAATTTTTTGTATTTCTTTAAATTCTTCCCTACAAGCTGAACAATTTATAGAACTATACACCACATATTTATTTGCTAAATTATCTAATTCTACTACTTTTAATTTATTTGCAAAAGTAAAAGATGTAAAAAATAGCATAGCAACTAATATTTTTTTCATAAAGCCCTCCTATTTATACATTTTTAAGACTTCTGTATAACACGCTACCTTCTTTTTATCCTTGGTTAAGCTTAAAAGATAACTTGCACCCATATTTTTATTCTTTATCCACATATTTAAAGCTATTCTTTTTTTGACTACCTTGCTGATTTTTTCTTCATATTTCATATTTAAAATCAAATCTTCATATTCACCCTTATAATTTTTTGTTAATTTCAAAAATTCTTTTTCCTTATGTAATTTTTTAGAAATATTCGCTAATCTATATACTGTATAATCACTATTAGGCTCACATTGATATGCTTTTACAAAATATGAATATGACTTATTCAAATCTTTATAATAATAATTAAATTCTGCAAGAGCAGAATAATACCCTTCTTTATCCGGTATTTTTTTTAAAATTTGCTCTATTTTCCCAATATCTCCACTTTCTACCATGTTATTTAATAATAGAGCATAAGTTTGCTTTGAATATTTATCTATTTTATCAAGCAATTCATCACTTGGGTCACTTATTTTATTTTTTCCAACATATTCATAAATTGCTGGTCCATAATTATTTTTAAATAAATACTCTAATATCTTCAGAGCTATTGCATCATCCTCATCAAGTGTTAAATATTTTATAAACAAAGCTGTATTATCTTTTTTTTCTACCTCACTTTTCAAAACATCATATACTAAATTAACATCAACAGGATAATTAACCACAAATTTTTTAAATAATTCTTTTTCATCTTCACTTGCCTTATTATTTTTCAATTTGTTATATATATCCTCAATTTTGAAAAATAAATCCTTATTATTCTTTAAATCAGTATATATGTCAGTAGAATCAGAAATATCCGTTGTTTCCATAATATTAAAAGCCTTCTTATATTGAAAACTATAATAATAGCTTATATATAAGGCACGAGAAGCATCTAAATTACCTTCACTATGAGCTTTAGCAAGTTCTCCATTAAAATAATAATCATAACCCTTACATTTATTTTTATTTTTTTCATAGAATTTACTAAGATCTTTATACTCTAATTCAGAATTAATTATTTGATATAATAAATCATCCTTCGGTTTTTGCTTATATGCTTTTTCGAAATATTTCATATAATCATTATCGCCATTATATAAAGATACTATACCTTCTTCAATATAGTCCAAATATTTTTCCTCACTTGTTTTAAATAAGGCACAAGCTTGTGTGAAAAATATAATACTAAGTAAAAAAAATATTTTTTTTATCATCTAACTTTTGCTCCATTTTTTACTTCATTAGATATAGTTATTAATTTAACTTTTTTCTTTTCTTCGGTTGTTAATAACATACCTTGAGATATTTCTCCAACCAACTTAATTGGTTCCAAATTAAGCACTGCTAGAACTTTTTTACCTACTAAATCTTCATAATTTTTATAATATTCTGCTATTCCAGATAAAATTTGTCTTTTTTCGCTTCCAGTATCAACAATAAATTTTAATAATTTATTAGATTTTTCTACAGGTTCTACCTTTAATAATTCTACAACCCCTATTTTTATCTTTGAAAAATCTTCTATATTTATAGCATTATTTATTTTTAAATCAGTGCAAAATTCTTTTTTTTCTTTTTCTATTCTAGGAAATACAGGTTCTGCCTTATTTATTTTTGTTTTTAATGGATAGTCTCCAATTTCATATATATTATTCTTTATTTCTTCTATACCTAATTGATTTAAAATTTTCTTACTTGAATCTACCAAAATTGGTGATACTAAATATGCAATCTTATAAATCATATCTAATAAGGTATACATCACTGTAGACAATCTTTCTTCATCATTTTCTTTAGATAATTTCCAAGGCATAGTTTCATCTATATACTTATTCATTCTTGAAACTAATTTCCAAATACTTTCTAATGCCTTAGAAAAATTAGCTTCTTCAACTTTTTCTCTAACTTCTTTTAATAAATTAGAATATTGTTCATAGATTTCTTCTTCTAGTGAAGTTTTAAGTCCAGCTTTTTCAACAATATCTCCAAAATATTTCTTTTGCATTCCCAAAGTTCTATTCAATAAATTACCTAAATCATTTGCTAAATCTGAATTTATTCTTAGAATCATTTGATTTTCTGAATAATCCGCATCTTGACCTAGAGTAGATTCTCTTAATAGGAAATATTTAAATGAATCTAAACCATATTTTTCAACTTCTTCTAAAGGATCAACGACATTTCCTAAAGATTTACTCATTTTTTCACCATTAACTGTCCACCAACCATGAGCTACAATATGATCAGGCAAAGCAATACCTGCTGACATAAGCATAGCTGGCCATATTATTGCGTGAAATCTTAAAATATCCTTACCTACAAAATGATATACTGTTCCTTTATTCCAAATATGATCAAATTCTTTTTCATCTTTTCCATATTTTGCAGCTGTAATATAATTTGTTAAGGCATCAAACCACACATAAACTATATGACCTTTATTTTCATCTAATGATATAGGTATTCCCCATTCAAAAGTTGTTCTTGAAATTGATAAATCTTGTAAACCTTGATTTATAAATGAAATCAATTCATTTTTTCTTTGTTTTGGTATTATAAAATCCGGATGTTCTTCATAATATTTTAAAATTTTATCTGCATATTTTGATAATCTAAAGAAATATGAAGGTTCTGAAACCTCAATTACTTCTTTACCCATATATTTTCCATCCACTAACTGACTTTCTGTAACAAAAGTTTCTTCAGATACACAATATTTTCCCTTATATTCTCCTAAGTATATGTCTCCATTATCATAAACTTTTTGCAATATTTTTTGTACTGTATCAATGTGTCTTTGTTCTGTTGTTCTAATAAAATCATCATTTGAAATTTTTAAATCTTTCCATAATTTTTTAAAATCAACAGTCATTCTATCTACCCATTCTTGAGGACTAACCCCATTTTTTTCTGCTGATTCTTGTATTTTTTGACCATGTTCATCTAAACCTGTCAAAAATTTAACTTCTTCACCAAATAATCTTTCATATCTTGCTAAAGCATCACACAAAATTGTAGTATATGCAGTTCCTATATGTGCCTTTGCATTAGGATAATATATAGGTGTAGTTATATATTTCATAATTTCTCCCTTCAATCATTAAAATTAAAATCTATTTGTCTATATGTTTCATATAATACTATAGCTACTGAATTAGATAAATTAAGTGATCTACCCAGTGGCAACATAGGTACAGTTATACACTTATCTATATTTTCCTTTAATATAGTTTCAGGTATACCTCTTGATTCTGGTCCAAACATTATATAATCATCTTTTTCAAATTTTACATCTGTATATCTATTTTTTGTTTTAGTTGTAGCATAAAATATTCTTGCTCCCTTATGTGCTTCCATGAATTGTTCATAGCTATCCCAAACAAATAATTTAACATTCTTCCAATAATCAAGTCCTGCTCTTTTAACTGCTTTTTCTGATATATCAAAACCCAAAGGTTTTATCAAATGTAATTCTGTATTGGTCAAAACACAAGTTCTACCAATGTTTCCTGTATTATATGGTATTTCAGGTTCATATAAAACGACTTTCATTTTTCACCCCTACTACTTATTTATTAATTTTTTATACTCTTCTATACTTATTTTTGTTCCCATTTTTATTGTATTTTTTCTTATTTTTCCAACATTATTTGTTGGTATATTTCTATTATTTATATGATTAATAGCTATAGCAATAGCATCAGCTGCATCATCTGGCTTAGGTATTTCGTCCAAATTTAATATTAATTTAACCATTTCTTGTATTTGTTTTTTTGTAGCCCTTCCATAAGAAGCTACTCCCATTTTAACTTGTAATGGTGTATAATCAAATATTTCTAAGCCATTCAATTGGCAAACCAAAACTATTACTCCCCTTGCTTGACCAACCTTAATAACTGTTTTTTGATTTTTAAAAAAATACAATTCTTCTATAGCAACTTCCGTTGGCTTATATAGTTTTATTATTGTATCTAATCTTTGAAATATTATTTCTAATCTTCTAGGCATAGCTAAGTCTTGCTCTGTAAAAATACAACCATAGTCTATTAAATGATATTTGCCTTTTTCTATATCTACGATAGAATAACCTACAATAGCAGTTCCTGGATCTATTCCCATAACCCGCATAAAATCACCTCGTATCACACTAAGTATAAAGCAAATACAAAGAAAAATCAAGCTATATAGTTTGACATTAAATTTTTCTCGTGATAAAATTTATAATAAAATTTGAAAGGAAGAATACTATGTTTTTAATAGTCTTTTTATTGCTAATCCTACTTATACTTTTGTACATACTTTATATAAAAAATAGATATGTTACTTTAGATAATTTCAATCAAGAAGCTTGGAGCAATGTTAAAATATATCTACAAAAAAGATTAGATTTAATACCTAATTTAGTAAATACTGTAAAAGGATATGCAAGTCATGAAAAAAATACACTTGATTCTGTAATAAAAGCTCGTTCTAATTTAATTAATATAGATATGTCTAATATACAAAATATTAATGAAATAATTAAAAATGAAAATTTATTAACTCAATCTTTGAGAAGCCTAATGATGCTACATGAAGCTTATCCTGAATTAAAAGCAAATGAAGCTTTCTTAAATTTACAAAAAGAGTTAGCTGATATAGAGAATGAAATTTTAGCAACTAGAAAATATTATAATGCTACTTGTAGAACTCTTAATATCTTTGTTCAAAAATTTCCAAATTCTTTATTTTTCAATCTACTTAAATTTAGAAAAGCAGATTTATTTGAAACAACAGAAGAAGTAAATAAGGTTCCTAAGGTAGAATTTTAGGTAAATAAAAAAAACGCTACAATGTAGCATTTTTTTTTATTAATTTCCATTTGTTAAATTTAATTTTTCAAGTACATAGAAGATTAAGCTTATCACAACTGCTACTACACTTGCTAAGACCATACCTCTTAATTGAATACCAAAGAAATTAAGCTCTAAACCACTTAAACCTGATATAAATACTACCGATGTTAAAATTAAATTTCTTGTCTTTGAATAATCAACTTTTTGATCAACTAATAATCTAATTCCTGATGTCCCTATCATACCATATAATAAAAATGTTACTCCCCCTATAACATTTCCAGGTATAGTTTGTATTAGCATATTAATAGGCCCTATAAATGCCATACATATTGATATTATTGCAGCTCCTGCTATTACATAAACTGAATAAACTTTAGTTATTGCCATTACACCTATATTTTCTCCATAAGTAGTTGTAGGTACACCCCCAACTAAACCTGATAACATAGTTGAAAAATTATCAGCAAAAATACTTCTATGTAATCCTGGTTCTTCTAATAAATTAGTTCCTATTATATTACTTGTAACAACTTGATGACTTATATGTTCTGATGTGATAACTAATAAAACTGGTAGCATTATTAATGATGCCTTTAATGAAAAAATTGGACTTGTGAATTGAGGAATTGTGAAAATTTTAGAAGTTATTACTGGAGTGAAATCTATCATTCCAAAGAATAATGCTGATATATACCCGACTACTATTGCAATTAATATAGGAATAGTTGCAAAGAATTTTCTAAATAATACAGAACCTATAATTGCTGTTGATAAAGTTATTAAAAATACTATTACATCAGCTTTAGTAGCTGTTTCTGTTAAAATATTTGCACCTATTTTTCCACCTCTTATTGTTACACCAGCTAATTCAAAACCTATTAATGAAACAACTGCTCCCATAGCTGCAGGTGGTAGAACAACATCTATCCATTTCGTTTTAAATTTAAAAATTAGAAATGCTAAAATACAACCTAAAAATCCAGTAGTTGCAAATGCTCCTATTGCATATTTAAAGCCCATAGTTGAAATAATTAATTGCCCAACTCCTATAAATGCAAAACTTGAACCTAAATATGCTGGTGCTTTAGCCTTAGTGATTAATATAAAAAGTAAGGTTCCTATTCCATTCATCAATAATACAATACTTGGATTTACATTGAATAATATTGGTACTAACACCGATGCTCCAAACATAGCAAAGGTATGTTGTAAACTTAAAGGTAATAAAAGTGCTGCTGGAACTTTTTCGCTAACTCCAATAATTTTTTTTGACATACTTCCTCCTTAAAAATCTAAAAAAAAAGAAATAACAAAATTGTTATTTCTTAACTACAAAAGAGGTAAAATAATATTTGTGACGTTTTTTTATAATATTCATATTACCACCTCTCTTTTTTTTACTTTTTTTATTATAATATATTTTTTTTTAAAAGTAAAGAATTTTTTTATACTAATCTATTTAAAACTATAGTATACTCAAACATATTATTTCTAACATGTGAAATAGTATATTCTATGACTCTGTCATATTCATAAGTGGTTCTAATAATTTCCATAGCTATAGAATCTTTAGGTATTTCAAGATATTTAAGTTCTTCTTTTTCCTCTATTTTTATAGGTTTAAATGTTTCTATTGCCTTTTCTAAAAATGTCCCATAATCCTTTTCAAAAATTTCATACATTGGAGTTTTATTTAATTTTTTAAAGTCTAAATCTTTAAATCTATATTCTGGCAAAAAAGTATTTTCAAACATTGCTGGAAGATCATTTACTAATCTCAATCTTTTTATTGAATATATATTAGAATTTTCAGGTATTTTGAATAATTCAGAAAAAAATTTTGTACATTTTATAACTTTATAGTCTATCAATTTTGAGGAAGGCTTTTTACCTAAAGATATCATTTTATCATTAAAACTATAAAAATTATTAAGTTCTTGTTTTATAATATTTTCTGACACAAAATTTCCTCTACCTCTTATTTTATGTATATAATTATTATTTTCCAACTTTAATAAAGCTTGTCTTATAGTTGTTCTACTAACAGAATAAATCTTCTCAAGCTCTCTTTCTGATGGTAATTTTTGACCTATTTTAAATTTACCACCTTCTATTTTATCTTTAATTTCAAGATAAATACTATAATATACAGCTGCATTTTTTACCATTTAATTATTCTTCCTTTTTCTTATTTCAATATATATTTTAGCAGAAATTTTTTTTTTGTAAATAACAAATTAAAGTGGGTAAATTTCATATTCAAAAGTATCATTTTGTTTTTCATGTCTTAACCACATAGTAAAATACTTTCTTTTTATTTTCTTATCACTTTGACTACATCTTTTTTCCAACATAACATATATTTTTTGAGGTTTTTTAAATACATATTTTATTGTTTCATTTTTCTTATCTGATTTCAATAAAACTTCTTTGACATCAGCATAACTTCTTTGTTCATTTTCATTTAAATTAATTTCTTTATTATTTATATAAATAATATAATTTGTATCATCATTTAATTTTCTATTTTCTATTATACTTTCTATAATACTATTTTTTTTAAATTTAATATTTTTAGCTTCTATTCTTATTTTATCATTCAAAATTGTCCATTTTTTATCAAGGCTCAAAGTCCCTAGATAATTACTAATGTGCATTTTAAATATACCTTTTTTATTATTTATAACCTTGCCACTTACACTAGAATTTTTTGCCTCAACAGAACCACTAGCATCTTCTCTTTTTGCTTTATCTACTGTAATTCCAGGCAATCTATAAGGATCTACTGTTGACCAAAATTCATCATTAAATTGTCTTATATCACCATTATATAAGTATAACATTCCATCTCCAGTATACCAACCCCTTTCGTTTTCTCCATTCATTGCTTCATAATATTTTATTTTATTTGACGACATACTAAGACCTATAGCAAAATTATTCTTTTTATTTTTATATACTACCCTATCCATATTTTTATAAAATTTCAAAATATTTTCGCTCAAATCTAAGGCCTTAATTTTTTTGTCTTGCATTATTTTCTTTGCCAAATATATATCTCTATAGCTATTCAAATTTTCAATATAGTCATATAAAGTATTTGATTGAATATAGCTTTTAGCTAACTGTTTATAATATACATTATTTTCTACATAGGCTAAACGAATTATTGCTCTTACTATTTCTGATGAACTTAAATATACTTTTTTTCTAGTTATAGATCTTCCCTTTACCATGCTCATAGTTAAACCTTGATACATTATAGGTGAAAAAGCTTCCTTTATCCAAAAGTCTATTCTTTCAACATTAGCTTTACCAAAATTATATTTTGTATTTTCAAGCAAAGTCATTAATTGTGATAAGCCATCTATTAAAACATTACCATATGCTCCAGTATAAGCAACACTATCATGTTGTATAAATGAACCATCTTTATAAAATCCATCTCCTTTTTCTACAAAAGGAAATACCTTATTAAGACAATTTTTAGCATAAATCAATCCCTTTTCATCCTTCAATAAGGCACTTTGAAGTATCTTCACCTTACTAATATCTATTTGATTTGCCCCAGTTGCTTCAACTACTAAATTTGGATTTACACTTCCTCTATTTTTATTAGCATCTGGTACAAAATGAGTTATAACCTTAAGATAATCTTTTATATACTCTTTTTCTAATACTGGATAAAGCATAACAAAAATATCATTAATTGCTCTAGGTGTACCTATTTCATAATCCCACCAATTACCATCAGCTTTTAAATTTTCATTATATCTATTTTCTTTCATCCAATTCAATGCAGCTATTACATCATTTAGTAAAGCTTGATTTAGATAATATTTAGATTTTGGATTCATTACTGAGATAGCTAAAACTTCAATATTTCTATAACTTTTTGTGATACTTGCTGAATCATAATTTTTAAATTCCCACAAATATTTTCTATTTTCTTCTTTATTTAAAGAATTCCAAATTTTTAAGGTTTTTTCATCTTGTTTTTTTTGTAAATCCTTCATTTGCGTAGAGTTATCAAAATATTTATAACCTATTAAAATATCCTTCCATTGGTCTATTATCTTCTCAAAATTATCTTTTTTTACAAAATTTTCTACATTTTGCTTAGCTTCTAAATTCAAAATAACCTTATTATTTGCTGACATACTAAAAGTAGCAAGCATCATACTAAGCAATACTAATTTTTTCATAATTTCACCTATCTTTAACAATTTTTATTTCTTCATAAAAAGGTCTTCCCTTAACATGAAACACCTTTTGTCCCTTATATACTTCTTTATTTTTTATAAATATAGTATATGTAATATCTTGAATTTTAATTTCATATGCAAGTGCAATATCATCTTCTACCTTTTTTTCTTTTTGATAAACTGCTACTTGTTTAATTTGTACATCTTTATTCAATATTGCATTAATTTCAAAATAATTATCTAAAAAGTCTGCTTCTTTAACTATTTCTTTATTTATTACAAGACAATTATAGTAAGGACTATAAGTACTATTTTGTATATTGTACGAATTTATCAAAAATTTTACAACATTATTCAATAAAATTCCTGATTTTGTTTCTTTAATATCTGTATTAGGATAAAGATGATAAAAGAATTTTATTTTATGTTTTCCCTTACAAAAAACCTGATTTATTACTAAAATATTTTCTTTTAATATAATATAGGTTCTTTTTATAACTGCCTGATTTTTCGTATCAAATATAGCTGTTTTTACTATTCTAGCTATCTTTGTTGAATATACTGTTATAGGAAATATTATAGGATAACCTTCATACTCCCAAGAACCTTTTATTTCAGATACTTCATTATCATCTATTAATATACTATTATGGGCTTTTATACTTTTTAAATATTTTCTTTGTTTACTTTCTCTATAGGTATATCTTCCACTATCTACAAATATTTTTTGTTTATTATAGTAATTAAAATGCAAATAATCTATATGTGTATGCGAAGAAGACATAGGCGTACAATAAGTTGAGAAGGAAAAATCTTCATTTTTTATATGATAATATCCACTTTGTTGAAATAGACTTTCTTCTAACCCTTTTTTTACTTCCATTTTTTTTACTTTAGCTTCTTTTATAAATAAGCTTGAAATATCTGTAAGCTTATATTCACTTTCTTTAGATAAAATATAATCACTTAAAGCTAATATACTTTCTATTTCATTATCATCACTATCCCCAAAATTTATTTGTGTTTTATCAGGATAATGTAATTTTTTAGCAGCTTTTGTCATTTTATTAAGATAACTTTTGAAAAAATTCAAATTACTTTTTATATTTTTTCTTTTTTGAACATATATTATAAAAATCAAATATATTATCATTTGATAATGATAAGTAAGAGATTTTTCCCAATGTAAGCCATCTTCTAAAATCTGTGTCTTTAATTGCATTTTTAAATATTTAAGAGCTTTTTTAGCCTTTTCATTTTCTTCAAAATATATAGAAAAAGTATATACTCCAGCCATTTGTATAAAGCCCCAATTGCTTTGATCATATTTTGATATATAATTAGAAAATAGATAAGTACAAGTTTCTGACAAATGTTTCAAAATATTTTTATCATACTCTAGGTCCTTATCTTCTAAATATATTAAAATTCTCAAAATATTAACTATTCTTATACCTGAATCTAAGGTTCTTGTACTTTTTTCACTTTTTAATTTTTTATGTTGATTAATAAAGTCTAAAATTATTTCTTTTATTTTATCGATATATTTAATATCTTTTGTTTCTTCATAAAGCAAAATAAGTCCATCAAAATAACCCATTCTACTTCTCATATACACCCATTCATCATCCCCATTAGGACTAATATTCCAATCTTTTGGTATATCATATATTTCATCGCATCTTTCCATATCCCAAGGATGTATAAAATTCAGCTTATTTTCCATGATTAATTTTGCTTGAAATTTAAATTTGTCCATTATTCTCCTTTAAAAAATGAGCTGTATTAACTACAGCTCACATTTATACAAATATCTTAAAGAATGTTGCAACTACTGATAATACTATTGTAAATATTACTAAATAATATGTATTCCATTTTTTCTTTTTAAGTAAATAATAGATTAAAGCTGTATAACAAATTGGTAATAAAGCAGGTGCTATACCATCTATCATTTTTTGTACTTGTACAATTTGTTCTTTTCCCTCTATCATTTGAGTATAAGTAAATGGCAATGACAATTTTACCATTTTGGTAGCTAAGGCACTAATAACTGTTACACCAACTATACTTGCAGCATAAGTAAATTTATTCATTTTTTCACTAACAGTTTCTATTATATTAGTTCCTAATTTATATCCATAATTTCCACTTACTAATTTTATTACTAATAAAATTATATTTAAGCCTAGTAAGAAAATTATAGGCCCTGAAATATGTCCTTGTAAGGCCATAGTAGCACATATAGTTGAAAATAAAGGTGCTAATAAGAATTGTGACAATGAATCTCCTATACCTGCTAAAGGTCCCATAAGAGCCATTTTCATACTTCTTCCTTCTTCTATAGGTCTTCCATTTTCAAGCATTACCAATTGTAAATTTGATACAAATGGTACAAAATGAGGATTTGTGTTATAAAATTCAATATTGTCTATTAAAGCTTTTTTTAGTTGTTCATCATCTTTGTACATTTTTCTTAATGCTGGGTACAAAATATTTGCATAACCAACACCTTGATAATTTGAATAATTAAAAGCATTTTGTAATAAATATGCTCTTAAAGTTGTATTCAAATAATCTTTTTTTGTTAATTTATTATTAGATTCCATCTTCGAATTCCCCCGCATCTTCTTTTTTTACATTAGTATCTTTTTTGAAAAAGTAAAACATTGCTGCTACCAACCCTATAAAAGCAACTGCCATTATAGGTAATTCTAGATAAGCAATTGCTACATACCCTATTATCATATATGGCATTAATTCTTTTTTAGTCATAACTGACAATATTGTTGCAAAACCTATGGCTGGCAATAAGTTTCCTGCTAATTTCAATGAATGTACTATTAATGGAGGTAGTGCATCAACTAATACTTTAACAGTTGAACTTGCTCCAGCACACAACATACCTAAAATTGTTCCACAAACGAAAAATAATATGAATGTTGAATTTGAATATAATCTAAATTTAGCAAATTTTCCTTCTTGAATAGCTCTTTTTGCTGCTTCAGCAATTCCAGACATAACAACATATAAAGCTGTTTGTAAAAATTGAAAGGCTATTGCAAAAGGTATAGATAATGTAAAGGCAACTACTGGTGAAGTTTTAGTTGTTATTGCAATTAAAGCTCCAACTATTCCAGGTCCTAATGGTGAAGGTGGAACTGTTCCTCCAGCACCTACTCCAAATCCCATAAATGCTAATTCTGATATGGCACCAACTGCAAGTCCTGTTTGGATATCACCCAAAATTACTCCCACACCTGTTGCTAAAATTATAGATCTAAATGTATATGTTCCAAGTAGCATACCTGTCCAACATATACCTGTCCAAAGACCTATTAAAACAATTTGTAACATTGTTAAATGCATATATTTATCCTCCTATATATATTTTTTTATATCTACTTGTAAAGTCCCATCATCCCCACTAGGTGTTGTTTTAGTATTAAAACTAATATTGTATTTTTCTATCATTTCTTTTAAGGCTTTTTTATCTTCAGCTCCTAAAAATATTGATCTTGTAACTTTTTCTTTTCCTTCTGCATTATGTATATTTCCTATATTAATTTCTTTTATAGGAACACCACCTTCTATTAATTTCAATGCGTCCTTACAATCTTTTACTATAATAAATATTTTTTGTTTAGGTGAAGCCTTAGAAATTATATCTATTGTTTTTTGAACTGTAAAAAATCTTACAGCTATTTCTTTTGAAATTATCATTTTCATAAGGCTTTGTTGAATATTATCTTTAGCTACTTCATCATTAACAACAAGAATTGTATTAGCTCCTATATATCTTAGCCATAATTGTCCTTGTCCATGTAATAATCTTTCATCTATTCTAGTCATAACGATATTAACATTTTCCATTCTTCCTCCCTATTTACCAATAAATTTTTAAATCTTTATAATATCTCATTAAAGCTTCAAAATAGAAATAATCTCCCCATATATTACCTTCATCGCAACCTTTTCCTGAATGCCATGAATAAACACCATGTTTTAATAAACAAGATCCTTTTTTAAAATCTTTATTCATATAATTTTCTATCAAGCTTAGCATCATTCTATTTGCAGCATTTTGATGTAATTTCTTATCCTTATAAGTTTCTGGTAAGTATTTTTGCATTTCTAATATACCGCAAATAGCTATTGCAGCTGCTGAACTATCTTTATATTGCTTATCACCATCTTTAAAAATTAAATCCCAATAACATACATCGTCTTTTGGTAATCTATTTATGAAGTAATTTGTTAAAGCATTATAATATTCTATACATTCTGCTTTTTTTGTATGTCTATAATTCAAGGCTACACCATAAATCCCCCAAACTTGTCCTCTTGCCCATGATGAACTGTCACTATATCCTTGTCTTGTTGCACCTTTAACAGCTTCACCTGTTTTTGGATTCATATAGAATGTATGATAAGTACTTGCATCTTCTCTTATTACATTTTCCAAACTTGTATTAAAGTGATTATCTGCTATTAATTTATAAATATTTTTACCTGTTTGCTCAGTTGCCCAGTATAATAAAGGAATATTTAACATGCAATCTATTATAAATCTATAATATGCTTCTTCATTTAAAGGTCCCCAAGCTTGTATAAATTTCCCTACAGCTTGATATCTAGTAATTAATTTATCAGCTGCTAATAAGGCTGCTTCTTTTCCAATTTCACTTCCTACTTCTTTATAAGCTGCAACGCAGGAAGGAGTGTATAAAAAGCCTAAATCATGATGTTCTACTTCTATTTGTTTTTGTATACGATTATAGAAATTATTAACTTGAAGTTCTGCTATCTTTTTATACTTATCATTTTTTGTATAATCATATGCTAACCATAACATTCCTGTATAAAAGCCATTAGTCCATTCTGTATTATCCATAACCATATATATGTTATCTTTAGTTGCAGGTGTTGGAAAATCTTGTTTAAAATAAGCTAAATTAATATCAATCTGAGTTATAACTTGATTTATGGCTTCTTCAATTTGTTCTTTAGTTACATTTTTATTTTTTAATATATTATCATTTTTTATAGTTTCTACATTAATTTTTCGCATTATTCCTCCCTAAATTCCATCAGAAAATAAAGCTTGTTCACTAGACTTTTCTTCTTGCCCAAAGTAGCCTATAACTTCTTTAGATTCTTCTAATATGTCCTTAAGGGCAACTTCCATATTTCCTTCAGCATTAGCTGCTGCATATAGCATACTGAAATTAACTCCACCTAATACTTTTATATTTTTTTCATTTTGACTTAGAAGGACAGCTTGATTAGATGGAGTTCCTCCCATAATATCTGTTAATATGAAAATTCCTTCATAATCCTCTAATTCCTGTATTGCTTTTTTTATCTTTTCTTTAATATCTTCACTCGTATATGTTTCTAAAAAATTACAATATTTAACATTTTTCATTTCACCATTTACAAGTTTTAATGCACTTTCTAAACCTGTTGCTAGGCTTCCATGTGCTGTAACTATAACTCCGTACATTTTCCCTCCATTTTATTCTGGTTGTTTTCCTATATATGCTAATATTCCTCCATCTACATAAAGAATATGACCATTTACAAAATCTGAAGCTGATGAAGCTAGAAATATAGCTGGTCCTATTAAGTCCTTGGTTAATCCCCATCTTTGTGCTGGTGTTTTTGAAATAATAAACTTATCGAATGGATGTCTTGATCCATCTGCTTGTCTTTCTCTTAAAGGAGCTGTTTGTGGAGTTGCTATATATCCAGGTCCTATTCCATTACATTGAATATTATACTTTCCATATTCTGAACAAATATTTCTTGTTAACATTTTAAGGCCACCTTTTGCTGCTGCATAGGCTGATACAGTTTCTCTGCCTAGTTCAGACATCATAGAGCAGATATTAATAATTTTACCTCCTCCTTTTTTTATCATATCTGGTATAACTGCTTTAGAAACTATAAAAGGTCCTATTAAGTCTATATCAACTACTTTTCTAAAATCTTCTGCTGACATTTGTGTCATTTCTATTCTTTTTATTATCCCAGCATTATTAACTAATATATCAACTGAACCTACTTCTTTTTTTATTTTTTCAAGCATTTCTTGTACTTGTTTTTCATCTGTAACATCACATACATAACCCTTAACAGATATGTTATCTTCTTTATATTTTTCCAAACCTCTTTTTACTAGACTTTCATTAATATCATTAAAGACTATTTTTGCTCCTGCCTTTGCAAAAGCGCTTGCAATTTCATAGCCTATACCATATGAAGCCCCTGTAACTAAGGCTACCTTATCTTTTAATGAGAACATCTTCTCTTAATCCTCCTATTCTACATTTTAAGTAAATTTCTTAAATATGAACTTATTTCTTCATCTTTACTATTTTTGAAGAATAAATCTTTGAATTCTTTGTAATCTACAGTTTCTCTTAGAAAATCTTGATCTATTTCTTTTAATACTTGAATTAGTGGTTTATAGGTAATATTTTTAACACCATCTAATATTTTTTTATTTCTTTGTTCAGGAACTGCTCTTTCTTTTGGATAACCTCCACCAAATTCATCAGAGAACAATTTTTCAAATATATATCTAAGATTAATTTCAGCACCCCAACCAAAATTTTGTGCAAAAGGTATAGCAATTGCATTTCCATTATTAACTTGTGTATAAATATATGCATCTGTAGGATCTGTTATATGTCCACATATTACATTTGGAAATGAATTACAAGCTAACATAGCTCCTTGCCCTGTTCCACAACCTGTAACAACAAAGTCTGCAGCCTTAGTTGTCAATAATATAGATGCTAACAATCCATTTTGTACATAAGTCAATTGATGCTTGTCTTCTTGTGAAAACATTCCATAATTATCTACAACATGCCCTGCTTTTGTTGCTTCAGCTAATAATTCCTTGTAAATTAATGCATTTTTACTTGCTTGTGAATTTTCATTTATTAACGCTATTCTCATTTTATTCTTCCTTTCTACATCTTAACATCTGGATTTATCAAATGTATTGCAAATCCTGAAATTTCTAAATCTAAATATGCTAAATTAATTCTATTAGTTTTCTTATTTCTTGTTACAGTTTCTTCAAGAACTTTTATTCCTTTTTTCTTCAATTGATATATTGCTTTTTCTGGAAAAGCAGTATAAATACCTATATGTCCATTTTTACCATAACCTTTTTTATGCATTATTTCAAAGCCTCTACCTCCGAAGTAACTTCTTGGTTTGTTATATAATTTGAAATCAAATAAATCGCAGAATATATTTGCTACTCTAAGAGCATCTTCCTTACTTGTTTCATTTATACCAACATGTATAAGTTGATAGTCTAACATTACTCTTATAGCTTCTTTTACTGATTTTTCTATACCTTCCCAATCATTTTCCTTAATCTTTTCTTCATCTACCATAAATGTTCCACCACAGGCTTCAACATTTTCTAAATTTAGATAAGATTTTATATTTTCTTCATTTATACCTCCTGTAGGTATGAATTTTATATCTTTATATACTGCTGATAAAGCTTTTAACTTTTCTACACCTCCACTAGCTTCTGCTGGGAAAAATTTCAATATATTAAGTCCATATTCTCTTGCTTTTTCAACTTCACTTGCTGTTGAAACCCCGGGTATAATCAAAATATTCTTTTCTTTACACCAAGTTATAAGCTTTTCATTCAAACCTGGAGTAAATATAGCCTTAGCTCCTGCATTAATAGCTTCATTTGCTTCTTGTAAATTAGATACAGTTCCTGCACAGACCAAAATATCTTCATCCATTTCATTGATCTTCTTTATTGCTTCAGTTGCATTTTTTGTTCTATATGTAACTTCTATACAATCAAGTCCTCCTTTATATAAGCAAGCTGAAAGTTTAGTTGCCTTTTCTATGTCGTCTATTTTAACTATAGGTATAAGCCCTAGATTAAAAATTCGTTCAATAATACTTTTGTTCATTGTTCCTTCTTTCTAAGCCACTAAATCGGTTTAGTATATTATAACTTGATAAACCGGTTTGTCAATAGAAAGAAAAAAAATTTTAAAGAATAAAATAGACTGAATTATCTCCAGCCTATAATTCTACTGATTTTTCCCAATTAACATTACACATTAATGTTACTTTTTTTTCTAATACTTCTTCTTTTTTTTCTATCATATTTACCAAATATTCTGCCACCAAATATCCTTCTTCATATGCAGGTTGTACTATAGTCGTGATCTTAGGGCATACAAATTTACACCATTCTATATTATCAAAACCAACTAAGCCTATACTTTTTGGCATTTTATCCCTATAAATATCCAAAACTTGGTTAACTATTGGTAGTAGCCAACAATTAGGAACAAATATTAAAGTCTTTTTATTATCAAGCAATTTAGTTAATAATTTTCTTTTAACTTCTTCTATTGTAGGTTCATTGGTAACAATAATATTATGAAAAGGTATATTCTTCATTTCAAGGCTATCAATAAAGCCTTTCGCCCTCTCCCTTCTCGTACTAAGTTCAGCTGGGCTTGCACCTATCATAATATATCTATCATATTTATTCTTATTCACAATTGTTTCCATACACTTGTATACTGAATTATAGTTATCAGATTTTATTGAAACAACCTCATCATTTTCAAGATTACTATCAATAAATGCTAATTGTTTTCCACTTCTTTTTATTTTTTCTATTAAAGGTAAAAAATTAGTCGTAGGTTGCACTATAAAGCCCTCTACACCTATTTGTATAAATTTATCTATTAATTTACTTTCTCTTTCATATTCATAATTACTATTTCCTATTATGATTTGATAATTATATTTATTAAGATATGCTTCTATTCCTTTAACTATTTGATTAGAAAATACATTTGTAATATCTCCTATTATCACACCAATAAGATTCGTCTTACTCATACTCAAGCTTCTCGCAACTAGACTTGGAGAATAATTAGTTTCGTCTATAACTTTTTTTATTCTATTCTTAGTTTCTTCCGACATAGCATCAAATTTATTATTCAAGTAAAATGACACAGTAGTTTTTGATGTTTTAGCCATTTTAGCTATATCATTTATAGTAATTTTTTTCATAATTAACCTTCATATCTTTTTTCTATTATTCTAACATTTTAATTTTTTTTATACAATAGTACAAAAATCCTTCTTAATGAAAAAGGAGGTATTAACCCCCTTTAACTCTATATCCCATCTATTTCTTCTACTTCTTTTCTAGCTACATATTTAAATAAAAATATATCTTTTAAGCTTTCATTTATAGTATCTTCTAAATTGAAATCTTCTTCCATAAGCTCTGTTAGTTGAAATAACAAAGGCATATTAGCTCCTGACACAACAGATATTTTTGGATTTTCTATTGCTAATTCACAACACAATCTAAAAGGTGTTCCACCTTTAATATCTGTCAGACAAATAAGTCTATCATTTGTTTTTAATAAGTCAGCTATTAAATTTTTTAAATTCTTTTTTAAATTTTCTGAAGATTCTCCCTCAATAAAATTTTGGTATTTAATATTTTCATTAACTCCCATTACCATTTTTAATGATGAGTATAAACCTTGAGAAAATAAGCCGTGCCCTGTTAATAAAAGTGCTGTTGTCATTAGAATACTCCTATATATTTTCCAATTATTGAAATTATTAATGTTATTGCAACAAGATATATAGGTGAGAATTTTTTCTTAATTAAATAATACATTAATGCTGTATATACTGCTGGTAAAAATGCAGGCATAATCTTATCTATAACTCCAGCTTGTAATTCTACTTTTGCCTTACCTGCTGGTATAACTACAGCCAAATTAATTTTAATATATAGAGCAACTAAAGCTCCAACTACTGTAACCCCAACTATAGTTGCTGCATTAGCAAATTTTTGAGTATTTTCTTTTAATTTTGTAATAGTTGAAACACCTTTATTGTATCCATAGTACATTAAGAAATATCTTAATGCAAATTGTATTAAATTAAAGAAGATCAAGAAGAAAATTGGTCCTATTATTTGACCTTCTATGGCAAAAGCTGCTCCTATACCTGCTGCTATAGGTAAAACTGTCAACCAAAATATTGAATCTCCTATACCACCTAAAGGTCCCATAGTCGCTACTTTAAACCCTCTTATTGCACTTATATCTTCTTTATTTTCTTCCATAGCCAATACTACACCTTGTATAAAATTAACTAAGAAAGGGTGAGTATTGAAAAATTCCATATGTAATTTCATAGATTTTTTCAAATCGTCTTTATCTTTATGTATTGCTTTTAATCCTGGAAGTAAGCTAAATAACCAACCACAAGCTTGCATTCTTTCATAATTAAATGAAGATTGTAAGAAACATGAACGAATTATCATCTTATTTAATAATGATGGTGTTATAACCTTTCTAACTTCAGTATCTTTATATTTATTTTCATTAGATTCCATCTTCATATTCCTCCTCTTTAACACTAGCTTTACCTGATTCTCTATAATATTCTAATAAGGCAATTGCAACTCCTAATCCTGATATTGCTAATATGTCTAATTTTAAATATGCTGCTAATACAAAACCAATAATCAAGAATGGTACATATTGTTTCTTTAACATAATATTAAGTAGCAATGCGAAACCTACTGCCGGCATCATTCCACCTGCTATTGAGAAACCTTGTATTAATTTTTCAGGCATTAATGTTACTAAATAACCTGTTTTTTCAGCACCAAAGAATATAACAACAAATGCTATCAAGCCCCAAAATATAAATCTAATAACTAATTGTGAATAGTTTATAAGTTCTATTCCTCTAGTATTTGCTTCTTCAGCATATTTATCAGCTGTATGCATTAATGGAGTAAATATTGTAAACATAAGCGTTACCAACATTTGTGCAATTACTGCAAATGGAAATGATAATCCTACTGCAGCAGTTGGATTTAATCCTGATAATATTGCAAGTGATACTCCTATTATACCTCCTACAACTATGTTAGGCGGTTGTGCTCCTGCTAAAGGAACCAAGCCCATCCAAACAAGTTCTAATGTTCCTCCAACTATTAGACCTGTTTTTACATCACCTAGTATTAATCCTATGACTAACCCAGATACTATTGGTCTATGAATTGATTCAAGACCATCAAATTGATCTATTCCACAAATCCCAGCCCATATAGCGATTAAAATAGCTTGTAATAACATACAAAAGCCCTCCTCATATTAATTTAGACATATCTTGCCCTGAATCACTAGGTACACCTTTAATAGTGAATCTAATGTTTTGTTTCATTAAATTTTTAAAAATATTTACTTCTTCTTCTGTTACAGAAACTGTAGAAGTTATTTGTTTCTTTCCTTCAGAAAAATGTAAATTACCAACTATCCATTCGTCTAATTTCAATCCTAATTTTGTTAATCTTTCTACATCAGCTATTGTCTTTACAACAAGCAATATCTTTTGTCTATCGCTTGCCTTATTAATTACTTGTGCTGTTTTTTCAATTGAAAAATATCTTGTTTGAACTCCACTAGGAACTACCATATCCATCAAACTTTGTTGGACAGTATCTTTTGATACTTCATCATTTGCTACTAAAATTAAATTAGCTTGTAAGCTATTAACCCAAGTCATTCCGACTTGACCATGTATTAATCTATTGTCTATTCTTGCTGCCAATATATTAGGCATAGCTCCACCTCCACAACTGGTATCTACCATTTATATTTTTAGTATATCTTGATTTTTAATTAAGTCAAGTATTAACTTTAAAAAAATAATGATATCTTTTTTAATAAGTGGTAGGTACCACTCAATAATAAACAAGATTTTATACAATTTTGTTAATTAATAAAAGATCCCCCATTTTTACTGGGAGATCTCTTACATTACTTTTTCAATATCTTCTTTAACATTTTTTTGATTTCTTGATTTTCTTTCTTCAAGTTTTCAATTTCTTTTCTATCAGATATCTTATCTTTTTCTAATTCATCTATTCTATCAAGAAGTTTAGCTACATTTAGCTTTTCTAGTTTACCTGCATATCTTTCTTCCTTTTTACCTAGCATAATTCCAATTCCTCCACCAAGTGCTAGATTTCCTTGTGTATTTACTGAACCACTTATTCTATAGTTTACTCTTCTTTTTTCATTAACTCCACTAAATCCTACAGCCAATGCATATTGATGTCCATAATATCCACATGCTACCGCTATATTACGTCTATAATCTGAATATGAATTTACTTGTAATAAGTTTGCCATAGCTACTGCATTTGCAACACCACCTAGTGCAAAATTAGCTGTACTTTTAACTGCTTTTAATTGTTTAACATTAACAGCATCATTTAATTCAACCCCATCTGATAAATTTCTTAAAATTACTGGCTCTTTATTTGGGCTATCTATTGTTGCAACACCTTCATTTATCTTTATAGGACCAAATTCATTAACATTTTTATCAGTTAATATTTTTTGTGCTTCTCCAGTAGATGGTTTTATCATTAATCCATCTTTTTCATATGAAAGTTCTAATGCATTTGCTCCATCACCTAATTGTACACTTTCAAATGTTGGATTTTTTTTCATTCCTATTTCAATTTTACCATCACTAACTTGAACTTTAACATTATCCCCACTAAAATCAGAATCTTGTCCTTTTAATGATTGTATTACAATTTCTGAACCTAAATGCTTTTTCATTTCACCATTATTATCGTCTTTTATTGTAAATACATCATTTACTCTTTCAATTGTTCTATTTATAGCATCAACTAAAGTTTCAGGGTCTTTTGAACTTTCTTTTCCATCTTTATCTAATATTTTTGTTATTAAACTTTTATTTGTACCATCTATTGGTTTACCTTCACTATTAACTCCTAAATTAGATAAAATATTATTTATTTGTCCACCATTTATAGCTTCCTTTGAATCTTTTTCTATCTTTCCATCATTTACTCCATCTAATATTACATTTTTTTGATCTTTTCCTTTTAGAGTCAATTTATTTCCATCATCATCAGCATTAAGTTCTATATTACCTTTACCAAGTTTTACACCATCTTCAAATGAAGCTTCTTTTTTCATAGTAATTGTAAGTTTTCCATCTTCAACACTAGTTTCTATATTACCTTCACCTTTAATTTCTAAACTTGATCCTAAATTTTGATGTGTTTCTCCTTTATTTCCTTTAATATTTAAACCAGCTTTTACAACTTTTTGTAAGTCATTCTTATTAATCGCCTTATAACCATCAACTAAATCATCATTATCTGTTAAATCACTCACTTTTTCCACTGCATTAGCTACATTATTTAAAGCAACAGGATCATCACCTTTTAATTTTAATTCTACATTTTTTACTGCTTCTTTACCATCTTTTACAGTCCCATCATCATTTAAATCGCTAGGCTTATATAGTTTACCATCAGAACCTCTTTTTAACTTATTTCCATCTTTATCAGTATATACCATAGGTCCTGCTTCACCATTTCTTAGTGCATTTATCTTTTCAGTTAATGTCTTTCCATTCAATCCATCATCGATACCTTCGGCTGTACCATCAGAATTATCACCTGTAACTTTGTTTCCACTTTCTTTTTGTTTATCTACATATTTCTTTATCACATCTACTGTTACTAACTTATCCTTATTAGCATCATCTATATCGCTTGCCTTATCTATATTAAAATTAATAACTCCCTTATCTTCAGATGAAATTTTTATATCAGAACTCTTAAATGTTAAACCTTGTTCAAGACTAGTAGATTTACTATCAGTTTCATCATTAACTTTGTAGCTTAATTTAAGATTTTGTTTTGCACTTTCTTCTGTTACTAAAGTTGAAGTTTTATCACCATTTTTAATTGCTAATTTACCTTCATTATCTATGGTAATTTTTCCTTCTTTTCCATCTTTTCCCTTAATAGTTAAACCATCTTTACCTAAAACAGTTTTACCGCTTGCATCATCACCAACTGTAACTTCTGTAAATATAGGCTTCATATTGAATAATAGGGCAAATTCTCCCTTATCTGTCAAATATGTTTTTAAATTTTTACCGCTATATCCATCTTTTTCTTCTTTACTATGAATAAGTGCTATAGTATCACCCAAATTCTTATCTTTTGTTTCATCGTCATCTGCTTTAATTTTAATTCCTTTATTAATTGCAGCAATTATTGCATTAGTTGCTTCTAATGCATTGCTTGGTGTTGTACTTGGATTACTCTTAATTGTATCATACAATGGGTTACCATCAACTTTAACAATTTTGCCATCATCACCAATCTTATATGTTTTTCCATCTATACCTAAAATTTTTGCTAATTGTCCACCATTAATTGCATCAGTACTTTCTTTTGTTATATCACCATCTTTAACTTTTGTTATCTTAATTGATTTAGTTGCTGCTAATCCACCATCTTCATCTATTGTACTTATAACAAAGTCATCACCATTATCTTTCGAAACTGGAGTGGCATCTTTTTTATGCTTTGTTCCTTCCATATCTGATATCTTGTAGTACTTACCATCATTAGGATCTTTTACAACTTTTTCTAATGTACCATCTTTATGTTTTAAAGCAACAACCATAGGTGAATCGGCTTGCACATTAATTACTGCCTTATTTACTGTCTTGTCTAAAACTTCTCTTAATTGTTTTAAATTAACAGCATCGTTATCATTTATACCATCAGATAGCTTAGTTATTTTGTGACTTCCAACATCTAGACCTTCATCAGAAAGTTTAACATCTCCTAAATTAATTGCTTTAAGACCTGATATATTATTAGCAAGTTTAATTTTCATTATACCATTTTCATTTATTACACCAATGTTATTCTCTGTTAAATCTGAAGTTTTTCCACCTTGAATTGATATTTTTTCACCTAATTTTTTAGTTATTGTATCTCCAGAATCACCAGAAAATTGAATTTCTTTATTTATTAGTTCATTTTTAACATTAGTTATAGCTTGATTAACTTGACCACCAGTGACTAAATTAGTATCATTGTCAGCTACAGTACCTTTTCCTATTTTTTCAATCTTATCTTTAATTGTAGATTCTAAGCTTACAGTATATACATCTTTACCATCACTAGTAGACTTTACTACCTTAATGTCCTTATCATCACCTTTAACTTCTAATAATTTTTTAATATTCCCCTTAGCCTTATCTGTTAAATTATCTAAATCTTTTCCTGCTAAATTTTGTGTTTCAACTAAATTTTTTAATTTATCTTTTTCTAGGCTTAAAGTATATGCTCCATTACTTTCTTCCACTTTTATAGGATCATTATCTTTTGCTTTCAAACTTATACTAGCTTTACTTAATTGTTTTATCTTATTTTCTCCAGCTTCATTTAACTCAAAGTGTACTTCTCCATTCTCTTTTGCTTCAATTTTAAGTATAGGTGATTTATACTTTATACCTTGAGCTAATGTAGTCTTTTTTGAAGTTCCTACATTACCAAATAAATTTAATTCAAGATTTTTTAATTTTAACTTTTCTGTCCACTTATTTACATCTATATCTTCACCTGTTTTTAATTGTGCTAAATTTACGGCATCATTATCATTTGTTCCTTTATTTAGTCCACTAATACCTTTATCATTTAATAATAGTGTATTTTTATCCTTTAACTTTATATCTACTTGCCCATCTTCACCAAGTTTTAAGCTCTTAAATTTAGGACTTTCTTTCATTGCTATCATTATTCCATCATTAGTTGCAGTTGTAGATAAATTATCCCCTGCAAATCTTATCACTTCTTGAGTTTGTGCATCTGTTTGATTCCAATTTCCAACACCTATCTTAATACTTCCGTCTAAGCTTACTTCTTTTACGTTAGGATTATTAGGTGTTTCATATACTGGAACAAAACTAATCTTTTTCTTTAAGGCATTTTTTAATTGTAATACATTAACAGCATCTGTATCTTCTGCACCTGCTAATATATCTTGCAATCTTCTTCCTCCAAAGGCTGCTACTCTTGTATAATTTTTTTCTTCATATGTTCCATCTATTAAATATCCTTGATTTCTTGATTCTTTTGTAACACTACCTGATCCAAGTGCTACTGAATTTTCTAAAGTAGCTTTAGCTCTATCTCCTATAGATACAGCTCTAGATGCAGTAGCTTGTGCATTAGAACCAAAGGCTGCAGCTTCTCCCTCTGAAGCTTTAGCTCTAACACCCACAGCAGTCGCTGCATTGGCTAAAGCTTGTGTATGAGCTCCTATAGCAGTTACTCCATTACCTTCACCTTTTGTTCTTTGGTACCGTTTACCAAACCCTGAATTATAACCAGAATCATCTGATCCCATAATTACAGCACCATTAGTATTAACAGCATCAACTTTTTTACCTAAAACAATTCCGTTTTGTGCAGATACAGTATCTAATTGTGTACCCACAATAACAGCATTTGAAGCATTTGTTATTTTTCCATTATTTACCATTAAAACTCCATTTACAGTATTAGATGCCTTTAATTGATGCCCATATGCTATAGTATAATTAACATTCCCGCCTTCAATGGTACTTTCTGTACCTATTAAACTAGAGTATAGTCCAGGATTTCTAAGCGCCCTACCATAGGTTATTGAATTTTGACCAGTAACATTTGAAAGACCTGTAGAAACTGACCACAAATCTCCTTCCAAATCTTTACCTATAAGTACATATTCAGCATTAGAGTTATTATGTCTTAAAAATTTATGACCCTTTCCTAACCAAACATGATATTCATTCACACGAACAACATATTTTCCATCTTTGACAACATCATAGTCAGCCATAGATTGAATTCCTACTAATCCTGTTAAGATATATGAAATTACTAAAGCCTTTGATATTGAGATTTTTTTCTTCAAATTCTTTTTTAAGTATCTTGTTAATTCCTTTAATTCTAAATGTTTCATACATAACCTCCGAAATCATTTAATTTTCACTAATATTATACCCACATTCGACATTTTTTGCAATTTTTTTTAAATAAAGTTGATATTAATTTATAAAATTTAATTTTATACTTTTTTTATCCATAGTTTTCCGTATAAATATATCGGCACTTCGCCTTATAACTGGTATCTACCATTCATATTTGTAATATATCTTGATTTTTATTATATCAAGTGTTGACTTTAGAAAAATAATGATATATACTTTTAGTAAGTGGTAGATACCACTCAATAATAAACGAGGTGATTTTATGAATTTTTTAGAAAATGAAAATGTAGCATGCAATACTTCTTTTGAAATTTGCTCTCAACCCGATAAATGGAAGTTACTTTATCAAGATTATTTACAAAAAGAAAAAGATTTAAGGGCTTTTTTTGAAAAAATTAATTTAGATAACTCCTTCGATATTATATTTACAGGTGCCGGAAGTTCAGAATTTATAGGTAATATTTTAATGCCTCTTTTGAATAGCACTAAGACATATAACTTTAAATCTGTTGCAACAACAGATATAGTTACTAATCCTGAAATGTATTTAAATAAAGACAAAAAAACTTTATTAATATCTTTTGCACGATCTGGAGATTCTCCTGAAAGTGTTGCAACTGTAAATATAGCAAATTCTTTGGTAAAAAATATTTATCATTTATATATAACTTGTAATCCAAATGGGCATCTTGCTCTACAAGCAAAAAATAATGAAAATGCTTTTACCTTCCTTATGCCTGCAGGTACAAATGACAAAGGATTTGCAATGACAAGTAGTCTAAGTTGTATGCTATTAACTGCAATATTAATTTTCTACAAGCCAAAAGATGTTCTTCAAAAAATTGAAGATGTAAGAAAATATTGTCTAAACTCTGTTGATAGAATAAAAGAATTAGCGAATAAAGAACATGATAGAATTGTTATTCTTGGTTCAGGTCCTTTTAAAGGTTTATCTCAAGAATTAGCACTTAAGGTTATGGAATTGACTGCTGGTAAATGTATAGCAAAATTTGATAGTACCCTTGGTTTCAGACATGGTCCAAAATCTATAATAACAAAGGATACTATAGTTTTCATTCTTAAAAACCCTATAAAACATGCTAGTCTTTATGATAATGACCTATATCACGAAATATTAGAAGATAAGATTACAGAGGATGTTTATCTATACTCTGAAGATACAGATTTAATAACAGCAATTTTCACATATTTAATGTATGGTCAAATGTTTGCTTTCTTCAAGTCTAGACATTTTAATTTAAATACAGATAATCCCTTCCCACATGGAGAAGTTAATAGAGTTGTTAAAAAATTCAAAATTTATGAATAAATGAGGTGTTTATATGAAAATATCAGAAAAAAAATATGAAAAATTAGAAAAATTATCAAATGAAAAAGGAATTATTGGAGCTCTTGCAATAGATCAAAGAGGGTCTATAAAAAAGATGATGTCTAAGTTTAAAAATACTGTAGAAAATTCAGATATAGTCGAATACAAAAAACTTATCTCAAAAAATTTAAGTCCTTTTGCTTCTGCAATTTTATTAGATCCTGAATATGGTTTAGAAGCTTCACAAATAAAAGACAAGAATTGCGGACTTTTATTTGCTTATGAAAAAACAGGTTATGATGCCACAAGAGTAGATAGATTACCTGATATATTAGATGAATGGTCTGTAGTGAAACTTAAAAATGAAGGAGCAGATGCAATTAAATTCTTACTTTACTATGATATAGATGGCTCAGAAGAAGTTAATAAAGTAAAGCACGCTTTTATAGAAAGATTAGGTAGTGAATGTGCTGGTGAAGATATACCTTTCTTTCTAGAATTATTATGTTATTCTGAAAAAGGTTTAGATAAAAAAGAATATGCAAAAGTTAGACCTCATAAAGTTATTTCAACAATGAAAGAATTCAGTAAAGGAAAATATAAAGTGGATGTCTTAAAAGTAGAAATGCCTATAGATATGAATTTCGTTAAAGAATATTCAAAAGATGGTGAATA
This sequence comes from Sneathia sanguinegens, assembly GCF_001517935.1. Classification (NCBI taxonomy): domain Bacteria; kingdom Fusobacteriati; phylum Fusobacteriota; class Fusobacteriia; order Fusobacteriales; family Leptotrichiaceae; genus Sneathia; species Sneathia sanguinegens. The sequence goes on along the minus strand of NZ_LOQF01000005.1, from coordinate 3,915 downwards.
TGTTTATACTGAACAAGATGCTATAAAATTCTTAAAAGAACAATCAGATGCAACAGATCTTCCATACATTTTCTTAAGTGGAGGTGTAAGTATGGATATATTTGAAAAATCACTTTCACTTGCTAAAAAAGCTAAAGCAAAATTCAATGGTGTTCTTTGTGGTAGAGCAACTTGGCAAAGTTCAGTTGAATATTTTGCAAAAGAATCAGCACTAGCTTGTGAAGAACATATTAATAATACTTGTCAAAAAAATATTCTTTCTTTGAATAAGGTATTAAATAATACTGCAACAAATTGGAAATTTAAACTTGAAAAATAAATAAGAGAGCAAAAATTTGCTCTCTTTTTTTATTTATTTTTTTTCAATATTCCCAATATTAATGCTGCTACAATACTTCCAATTAATACACATAAGATGTATAAGAAAATATGATTTGATAAAAACATAACTAAGATTCCTCCATGTGGTGCCGGTATCTTTATATTAAAGAACATTGTTAAAGCTCCAGCAAGACCTGAACCTATTATACAAGCTGGTATTACTCTTAATGGATTACTTGCTGCAAAAGGTATAGCACCTTCTGTAATAAATGATAGACCCATAATATAGTTTGATATACCTGCTTGTCTTTCATCTTTTGTATATTTATTCTTAAATATTGTTGTTGCAAAAGCTATTGCTAAAGGTGGTACCATACCTCCTGCCATTACTGCAGCCATAGTTGAACTTCCACCAGTAGCAAGTGAAGCTACTAAAGTCCCTGTTCCAAATACATATGCTGCCTTATTAACTGGTCCTCCCATATCTACTGCCATCATAGCACCAACTATGAAACCAAATAAGATTCTTGAACCTGAATTCATATTATTTAAGAAATTTGTCATTGCATGATTAATAACACCTACTATAGGATTTAAAACAAAAATCATCAATAAACCTGTAATTAATACACTTACAACAGGTATAACTAATATTAAATATAGACCTCTAAATTTATCAGAAATTTTAGAAATATAGTTATTCATTTTAGAAACAATATAACCTGCTACTAGACCACCTGCTAATGCTCCTAGGAAACCTGAACCTCCACTTACTGCTAATGAACCTGCTACTAATCCTGCAGCAAGGGCTGATTTTTGTCCCATACTGAAAGCTATGTACCCTGCTAGTACAGCAACAAATAAACCAAATGCTGCTCCACCTATTTCTTTTAAAGTTTTTGCTAAGGCATTAACTGATCCAAAATCAGATCCTGCTCCACCATGACCTGTTAATGTATCAACTAAGAAGGCTAAGGCTATTAATATACCTCCACTTACTACCAACGGTAACATATATGAAACACCATTCATTAAATGCTTATAAATATTCTTACCTTCAGTTTTTACTTCACCTTCACTTTGTAGGCTAGCTTTGAAATTAGCAATACTTCCTTTTTCATCAAGTGTATCTTGTATTAATTTTTTAGCATTACTTATACCTTCTTTTGCCCCTACTTTTATAACTCTATATCCGTTAAATCTTGATTCGTCAACTGATTTATTTATCGCTAATATTACTCCTTTAGCTTTTTCTAAATCTTCTTTTGTTATTTCATTTTTTCTTCCATCAGTTCCATTAGTTTCAACCTTTATGTCCACTCCCATTTCATTAGCTGCTTTAATCAAGGCATCTCTTGCCATAAAAGTATGTGCTATTCCTGTAGGACAAGCTGTAACTGCTACAACAAAACCTTTTTTATCTTTTATATTTACTACTTTTTTTTCTTCCAAACTATTTAATAAGCTTTCATAATTTTGTGTTTCTAATATTTTTTCTATCTTTTTTTCATCTTCAATAAGACCTGCTAATTTTGACAATATGTCTATATGTAAATTAGCTTCATTTTCAGGAACAGCAATTAAGAAAAATAATTTAGCTTCTTTTTCTTCACCATTACTAAAGTCTATTCCTTCTTTTTTTATTGCAACTAAAACTTTTGCTTCTTTTACATATTTACTTTTAGCATGCGGTGTAGCAACACCAGTATCAAAAGCTGTATGTGCAATATTTTCTCTTTCTAATACTTCAGATAAAAAAGCTTCCTTATTACTTACAACACCATTTTTGTATAGCTTTTCCACCATTTCGCAAATAGCTTCTTCCTTTGTTGACGACACAAGTTCTTTAATAAATAGATCCTTGTCAAATAAACTTCTAATGTCCATAACTAATTTCCTCACATTCTATATTTTTTATTAATTCATATACCATTTTCTTCTTACCTATACCATAAGAATATGCTGTTGCACTACCACAGGCTACTGCTAATCTTAATATTTCTACATCAGTTAGTTTTTGAGTATATCCTGTTAAAAAACCTGCGACTGTTGAATCCCCTGCTCCTATAGTATTTATCATTATTCCCTTAGGTACTTTGGCAACTAACATCTTATTTTTCTTAACAAGAATAGCCCCATCTTTTCCTAAAGAAACTAAAACATTTTCTACTCCCTTTTCTAAAAACTTTTTACATACTTCATAAATTTGTTCATTAGTCTTAAGTTCTATATTAAAAGCTTCTTCTAATTCTTTTTTATTTGGCTTAATTAAAAGATTATTTGATATATTTTCTAATAATAGTTCTCCTCTAGTATCCAAAACTACTTTAGCCTTTGTTATATTCGCCAAGTCTTTGTATAACTTTTCTGAAAAACAAGTAGGTATAGAGCCTGCCAAAACTAAAATATCTTCTTCTCTTAATTTTGATATTTTTTCTTTTAATTTTTCTAAATTTTCTTTTGAAATCACTGGTGATACACCCGCAATTTCAGTTTCTTCTTTTTCTCCAACTTTTAATTTGATATTAATTCTATTTGTATCTTCGATTTCAATAAAATCACTCATTATATTTTGCTTATTTAAACTTTTTAAAATATATTCTCCTGTAAAGCCTCCAATAAAGCCTAAAGCTATAGTTTCAACATTTAAATTATTTAACATTATTGAAACATTTATTCCTTTACCTCCAGCTCTAAATTCAATTTTTTTTGTTTCATTTAATTTTTTTAGTTCAAATTTTTCCGAATAAATATCATAATCCAAAGCTGGATTAAGTGTTACTGTGTATATCATTATCTTCTCCTATATAAATACATTTTTCAAAATTTGCAAAACATACATTTGATATTTTGTTTAATTTTGATTTATCTGCCAAAACATATGCTTTTTTTGAACAAGCAATAACTGTTGTCTTTATTTCAGCCTCATCTGTATTTGGTGTCATATAACCTAGTTCTTCACTAATAGCATTTGCTCCCATAAAGCAACTATCAAATCTATATTTTTTTATTTGCTTAATTGCTTCAGGACTAACCACAGATCTTGTCTTTTTCTTAACTCTTCCTCCTATTATTATTGTTTCAATTCTATTATCCATCAATTTTTTTAGATGCATAGTTCCATTAGTAACAACTACTATATCTTTATCTTTAAGATAAGGAATTAATTCATTAATAGTGGTTCCTGAATCAAGAAAAATAAAGCTAGATCTTTTTAAAAATTGTGCTGCCCTTTTAGCAATTCTCTTTTTTTGTGAAATATTTTTTATTTCTCGATATTCTATGTCTATATCATCTTTCACTATATTTATTTCCACACCCTTAGAAATTCTAGTTATTAAATTCATAGTTTCAAGAACTTCACAATCTCTTCTAATTGTAGCATAGGAAGTTTTTAAAATTTTTTCTAATTCTATAAAACTCGCTCTGCCTTGTTTTTTCAATACTTCAAGTATCTTATCTTGCCTATTCTTAGATAACATAAAATCACCTACCTTTATTATTATACTACATTTTTTGAAAAAAGAAATGAAAAATTTTGAAAAAAATGCAAAAAAAAAAAAAAAAAAAAAAAAAAAAAAAAAAAAAAAAAAA